>JAUWHC010000323.1 GCA_030606095.1 Promethearchaeota archaeon
ATTATCACACTATGGACAAGATGCGTGGCACAGTTTTACTATTCCTCAATATATCTGGACGAATACATCTAATGTTTTTTCGAATAATCCTATAAACAATTCATTAATTGATGTTAAACTTGTTTTAGAATGTGTAGGAGGGGGAAACTTCTCTGGTTTTGCTAACGACGATTACCAAAGGGTATATGTTGATAATGTTGAATTAATTACCAAGGCAGAAGTTCTTCAATCCTATATGGAATTAAATATGAACCAGACAATTGTACAAGATATTGACTGGGGTCAAGGGAACGTTGAAATTGAAGGGGAATGGGAATCTACTAAAGTCTTTGCAAACTTCAGCAGTAATGATGTAGGAGAATTGGGAAATTATGATATTAATTTAAAGACTAACTTGAATTTATATGGGATCAAGCATACTATAGAAACAAATTATGAAACTGATGTTGGCTCGTTAGGGACTGCTTTTTCTGTAAGTAATGCAAGTTCTGTGAATTGGGAGAGTTATGGGTTTATTGCTATTCCAACGGGATATTCCGAGTCAGAAATGAGATTGGAATTTCCGACTGATGTTATTATTTCCTCCGTTTTTGAACCTGAAAATCCTTCTACTAATATTTTAGCCTTATGCGACAATTCTATACCTGGAAGATTAATAATACCAGTAGATACTATTTCCACTACTCCTGACGGATTTTGGAAATTTGAAGCCGTTTCACCTAATTATTGCGAAGATTTAAAGATCTATAATAACGCAACAGGAGCCTGGATTCGAAATAATAACTTCTTAAGCGGTGATTATATTAATATTTCCGCAAAAATTACCAATTCTCCGGTAATATCTAGTTACATTCAAAACACAAAAGCATTTCTTCAAATTAGGTTTCCAAATGGCACTTTATGGTCGGATAAAAGTCAATTCGCTTCAGTTGATTCAAATGGTAATGTAAATTTTATACCATTTCAAATACCCACAGCACCACCGAATTATGGAGTTGGAGAATATAAGGCAATTATAACTTGGAATAATTCTTACTCAATTTTTGGTTTAAATGAAACAGGCATTATTTATAAAAAATTCAATATAATCCACGATTCGATTTTAATCCCAGATACAAATTATTTTGAAGATGTAATTGATGGTTCTATATTAAATTTAAGAGTATCATTTAATGATTTACGGAATTTTGATGCTATTGAAGATGCGATTGTATACACTTATAATTTCACTCATCCTTCAATAATTCAATATTTCAGCGAAACAAGCCCAGGTTATTACTTTCTTGAATTTAATGTTACTGGGGCTCCGAATGCGGGTAATAATACCTTAACCATCTATGCCAGTTCGCCTGATTTTATAAACAATGAAGCAAACATAACAATCGATATCATCAAAAACACAGTTCTTACAGTTGATAATGATTATTTAACTGGCGTTCCAATCGAGCAGAACTTTACAATTCAACTTACTTATACTGAAAGCTATAGTGGTATGGGAATCGAAACAAATAATCTTTCGACAAATTGGGCAGGTGAATATCACTTTACTAAGATTACTCAAGGAGTATATGATCTTATCTGTAATGCCTCTGGTCCAGGATACCAATCAGACAAACTTTATTCAATGGTAATTACAGTTAAAGCTAATAAATATCAACCTCAATCAATTCCAATTAGAATTTTTATAACTAAAAAAGCATCATTTTTGGAATTATATGTAAATGGTACTCAAAAGTTTGAAGACGATTTAGTCTCAATTGAATTTTGGCAACAATTAAATATTACAGTCACTTATAAAGATGCCTCCTCTAAACATTTAGGTGGTGCGTCAGTAAAATTAACCGGAGGAGGAATTTCCAAACCATTAACAGAAAATCCAATTCTCGGTCAATATAGTCGTTTATTAAATGTTTCTGAATTAGGTTTAGGGCTTGATTATTTATCTTTATTTGCTAATGTATCTAATTATCTCCCTCAATCTATTCGCTTTATTACTGAAGTAACTAAAAGAAAAACTTTATTGGAAATCTACTTAAATGGAGTTGATAGAACTATTGATCCATCTATTGATATCGCTATTGGCAATTTTTTAAATATTACTATAAAATACACTGATTTAAATGGTAATCACATTGAAGATGCTGCAGTTAATTTGTTTGGAGCCGTCTCAAATAGCTTGATTGAAGATAAAACGTTAAAACAATATTCATACATTTTGAATACAAGCGTTTTAGATATTGGAATCAGAATAGTTGCTATTTCGGCAGAAAAAGAAAATTACGAACTTCAGACTAATGATCTCAGAATCGAAATCAGACGGATTTTAACGAATATTACCACTGAGGATGGAATTTCTAGAATTTCTGCCCATCCTGGAGATAATGTGGTAATTAAAATTATTTTGTATGATTTAGATTCTGGAGAAACCATAAAAGGCGCGATTGTATCGTATAATAGTCCTTCTGGACAAGGATATTTAACAGATCCAGATAATGATGGAATATATGAAGTAGTATTTGAAAATATACCTGAAAGTACTTTTAAAATTACCATTTCAGCTTTTTATGGGGATAATTATGATTTTGAAAATTATGAAATAACGATTAGTGCTATAAGACCAGCAGCAGAAGCATTGTTGCTTCTAATTTTAATAATTGCTATAACTTCGGCGGCCATAATAATAGGAGGGTATATATATGCTTACCAAAATTATTTAAAGTATCCAAAATCCGTAAGAAAAGTTCGAAAATACCGAAAAACACTGAGAAAAACAAGAGATCCAAGAACGGATATAATGGAAAGAGAAAAAGCATTCAAAGATGAATACAAATCTGAATTAGATAAAACATCTAAATTATTAAAAGGAAAACCCGTAGAACCAATTATTAAACCAGAAAAGATTCTAAAGAAACCAGTTGAAGGTTCTAATAATTAAAGAGTCAAATTAATAAAAAATCTAATTCATTTTTCAATTTTTTATTTTCACATAAGACATAATATTTCTCAAAATAATTACTAAGTAAAATATTTAAAATAAATAGTAAAGAAAATTGAAATATTAGTATACCTTAGATGATTGTGTAGATGAGTTCTAATATTAAAATTTTTAAGTTAAATTATTCTGGAAGTTTAGAGGAAATATTACAAGAGAAGTTGCTTGAAAACTTTAATCTATTTGATATTTTAACATTTTATATTCCAAATCAAAAGCTAATGTATATTTGGATTGGAAAGAAAGTCTCACAGAGCTTGAAAAGTCATATTCCACAAATACGAGAAGCTATTTCTAGTGAGCATCCTGAATTAAAAATTCTAAGAAATATTACGATCGAATCAGGATTAGAACCTAATAAATTCATAGAAATTATTGGGATTACAGAAGAGGTTCTGAAAGCTAGAATTAAAAAGTTAGAAACAAATTTGTTACCGGCTCTCTCTGAAATAAATAGATTAAAAGAAAAAGCAGATAAGTATTTTATTTCAGAAAATTACAATAAGGCAATTAATGCTGCTCAGAAGATAGTAAATCTTGCCAAGGATATAGACGATGATTCTCTTGAGCAAGATCAAATCAACTTTATCAGTGAAGCTCAATCGAGAGCGCGTGCCAGCGGGATTCTCCACCAAATAGAGCATCACAGTAAAGACATGATTAATCAATTTAACCAGTTAGTAGAGAAAGAGAATTATCGAGAGGCACATAGCCTAGCAGAAGATTTCAAAAAAAAATACGAAAATGAATACGACATTTCTTCAATTCCCTTAGCCCAGCAATTAATATTAAAAGATGAAAATATGATATATAGTTTGAAAATCGAACA
>JAUWHC010000231.1 GCA_030606095.1 Promethearchaeota archaeon
ACAATAGTTTTTGGAATATTTATTGGTTTAAACTCAGGATTATTTGGAGCGAGTTCTGGATTATTTTTTGTATTAGCGTTAGTTATACTTTACGGATACCCACTTAAAAAAGGGGTTGGCACAGCTCTAATTCTGAGCATATTAATTGGCTTATGCACTTTCTCATTTTACCAAATTTTTGGCATTACAATTAAAGGAAGGTTCTTTTTTGATTTCGAACTTTCGTTTTATCTAGCAATCGGTTCGATTATATCTGGCATAATAGCCTCTACCTATATTCAAAAACTATCTGCCAAAACAATGGGACGTGCTGTTGGACTTGTAATCTCCGTATTAGGGGCTTTGTCGCTGGCCTTTTACTTTATACCTTAAATTAGTCAAACTCAAATTTTTATAACTTTTATATAGAAAATAATATAATATTTAACTACTCAAAATTATAATCAAAAATAAAAAAGTTGGTTAAAATGAGTGAAGTAAAAAAAGTTACAAAATTTACTACATTAGTAATTATTCTCGCCGCGATTATCGCTTGGATGCACGATGGATACTCCTTGGTATTAATTAGTTTGCTTGCAACGGAATTAAAGATGTTCTTTGGAGTAAATGATGCTGCGATTGGGCTTGTTATATCGTTACAATTTGTATTTACTGTTCCAGGGGCTATTTTATTTGGAGAGATAGGAGACCGATTTGGACGAAAGAAAGCTCTGATAATTTCAATAGCCTGGGATGCAATTTTTTCTTCCTTAACTGCTATAGTCCCCCCTAACGGATTTCTACTCTTTGCTATATTACGGTTAATTTCTGGACTTGGTGTTAGCTGGGGTATCGCCTTTTCTCTTATATCTGAACATTTTTCGTCAAAAAGGAGAGGTGCGGCAGGTGGGTTGGTTCACTCAACATTTGTCGTTGGATATATCGCTGCTATAATTGTTGCATTAATAATTGGACCCCTTGGGTGGCAATGGTGCTTCATAACGGCTTTATTTCCCATTCCATTTATAATTCTCTTTTGGTTCGCTTTACCAGAATCAGCAGTTTGGAAAGAATACGATGAAGGGATTAAAGAACGGAAAGAAAAGCCAAAATTAAGAATTAAAGAGATTTTTAGCTCTAAGTGGCTCAAATTAACAATTTTGTTAACTCTACTTTTCTGGTGTGCTGAAATCGCTTACCACGCGTTAGTTGATCTTGCTCCAGTCTTTTTCGAGTATCTTTTTGCTTTTCAAGGGGCGGCTAATCCAAAAAGTTCTGCGCTTATATATATGTTAGCTTTAATGGTGATTGCAGCGTTGGGGTTGTTTTTCTTTGGAGTTTTAAGCGATTACATAGGAAGGAAAAAAGCGTTTTTAATCGACAATCTGTTTGGTATCTTTGGTGGTGTACTGTTCGCTATATTTGCCTTAGTTATTTTTAACAATTCAATAATCTTAGTTTCAGCAATATTCATAACTCTTGGGTTTGGGTTACACGGTATATTCGGTGTTTGGGCATCTGAGTTGTACGATACTGAAGTGAGAGCTTCAGCAAATTCAATTATCTTTTCTATTGCTCGGGGAGCGAGTTTTGGCGGATTTTTCGTAGGATTGATCTCTGATGCCTTAAATCCTTACACAACTACAGCAGAACGATTAGCAAATCCTTTAATATCGCTTCAAGCATTAGGGACTGGTATGCTACTTAGCTTAGTAGCATTTATTGGTGTATTTATTGTTTTACATTTTGTACCAGAACCTAAAGATAAATCTATTACTGCTTTAAGTAAAACAGAAGTTCTTAAACCTTAAAAAGTCAAAATTTAAAGTTAAATTTTTATTTATTTTTTTTTTTCAATTCTTTCAATCTTTCTTTTATTTGATAAGCTGCATTATCGATAATGTTCCCTGCTATGAAAGAGGTCTCATCTTGTACTTTTTCTTTTAAGATCTTAACTTTTAACTTTAGAGCTTCAACTAGATGTTCTACATTTTTCTCATCAGTTCCTTTTACAACTATATCAAGAACGTGTAAAGCAAGCTGTTTTTTACCCTCAGAAAAAAGTTTATTGGCGTGCTCCAGATATTTTTCTTCGCTATTCAATCTTAAGAATTCTCGAGCGATATCATCCGTTTTGGCTGGAAAAAGATTGGTAGGATTTCCGCTGTTATACCACCCGTGATAAAGTCTGTAAGAGGCATGAATAGCGAAACGATAACAACCATAAATGGGTCTTAAAATATCGTGTTTTTTAAACTTTTCTGGAAAGATTTCAAGCATTTCGTAGTAAATTTGTTCGAACCATTTTCCTTCGTTTAATCTTTTTACAACTTCATCGTGAACAAAATGCATAACTTCTGCTGTAATCGATAAAACGTTTTTTACTTTCACTTTACCTTCGATGAGCTTTCCATGGCCGGGAACTAAATATTCTGCATTTTTTTCTCGCATTCTTTCCATTGCTATTGCCCAATCTTTAGGATACCGCTGAACTTTATAAGGATTCCCTACATTAGGAAACGACGAAACCATCAAGTCACCTGCACAAATTGTCTTCTTTTCTGGTACCCACAACCAAATTGAATCGTCTGTTTCCCCCTTATCATGATAAATCTCAAAATTGACCTTTCCTAATTTAAACGAATACGAATCCTCGTTGCCCCTAAGAATAATTGTTGGGTCCAAGGTTTCGTGGGCAGATACAAGCGATTTTTGTTCCTTTCCCCTTACTGAAGCAAATTGTTGTTTATTTATCCATTCGTGATATTTATCGAGAGTTCTATATTTCTCAAATCGCTTAATACAGTTTTCATGACCAATTACTTCAGGCATCTCCCAACCTTTCTTTTTTATTTCTTCTATAAAAGGCCCATAACCAAAAGCGTGATCAAAATGCCCATGTGAATAGATTATGTATTTAACAGGTTTTTCCGTGAGTTGCCTCGTTTCCTTGAAAGTTTTTTGAGCGTACTGTTTTATAGGCACATCAAAAATAACTAGACCTTCATCTGTTTCAAATACACAAGTATTTCCCATACCTGGAACGAAATAACAAGTTCCATCGCTAAATATAGATAATGGAAACCAGCCAAACCAATCGCTCATTCCATTAGTTGTTTTTCTTACCATAATTTGATTCTCTTTTTTATTTATTTTTTTTGTTAATATTCTCAATTTTAACTTTTAAAAATATTATGTATTCGATTCGTTATAGTTTTTTCAAAATCTATCTACTATTATTTTCTATTTAAAATCAAGTAAAACACGGTAATAGAAGTAGATTTCACTTTATATTGCATCTTAAACACGAATTCAGATAAAAATTAAAATAAAATAAAAAGTAAATGTAATTTATTCTGATTTATTTAAATTTACGCCAAAAATAGATTAACGCTATTACACCTGCAGGAATGCCTATAATAATCATTGTCCATATAAAGCCCCAAAGCCAAGCTATTACAAAATAACTGTATGGTAAACTACCAAACGGGGTAAGCCACTGTCCATCTATTAATACCATGAGTAAGAAAGCAATAAAAAGGAAGCCTCCAATGCCCCCTCCTTCTTTGTTATAGTGGTGATGTTTGTTATCCTTTTCTTCTTTATTTCTGCTTTTAATTGCTTCTTTATCTTCTTCGGACATTATTTTAAACCAAAATACACATACAATTAAACCGCAAAAACCACAAAATGGAAGTAATACTAGTAAGAATTCCCATAAAAATACTAAGAGCATCCATAATATAGCAGTTCCAACCGAGAAATCGGCAAAAGTCCATGTCCCATAATTACCAACGTTAGAACTCTCTATAAATGTTAAAAGTACAAAAATTCCTCCAATAAGTGCCCCAACACAAGCAGCTATAAGAATTAATACCAAAATCCAATTTCTTCGTATTATCCCTATCCAAAAAGCTTCTTCACTTAATTCCTTACGTTCTTCTTCAATAGTCATTTTATATTTCCTCTTAATTAACTGTTTTTTGTATATACAATTTAATTAACCAAAAGTAAGAAAGTGAATTATTTAAAGATATGGTTTTCTTAAATACTATTAGCAGAATTAATCTTTTTTAAGAATAGTTATTCTTTATAAAATGAAATAAAAATAAATTTCTAAAATTTTACATTTTTACAGCTCTCGCTTTTTCTGCCTTTTTATCCATGATTGTCATATACGTCTCAAAAGTATTTTTTGGAGGAAGTATCTCTATATCCTTCTTATAAAGTTTTATAGCTTCAGATGTGCAAGTAGGTACACAAACTCCACAGCCAATACACTGCATTTTATCTACTTGGGCGATATTATCTTCAATATGAACTGCATCCATATTACAACGATCCTCACAGATTCCACACCCTACACATAGATCTGGATCCACTTCAGCGTAATAATTGGTGGCAAAAAGACGAGCTGGTTCGGGATATCTACTTTGATTTCTTAAAACATGGCAACAACAATCACAACAAGTACAAATATTCATTGGTCGTTGAGAGTTTGCTGGCTGGATGACCAATCCATCTTCCTCAGCCTTCTCCAAAATTTTAAGAGCTTCTTCTTTAGTAATTTTTCGACCAAGACCCTTTTCTATGTATAACTCAGCAGCTCTCCGGAATGTGAAGCACGATTCGCGTATATCGGTTCTTTTACAAGGGTTATTGAGAAGGTCTTCACCCTTTCTACATATGCACTCCGCTACTGCAATAGGTTCGCCAATATTATCAATTAAGGTTCTCAATTCGTCATAAGAAGAAATTTTTTGTTCATAATCAACGCTTTGTCCAATTGGGATCGTTCGTAATTGAGGAATTCCCGATTTATTGTACTCATCCATAAAAGCTTCCTCAAAATAATCGTTAACATCTTCTATGAATTCTTTTGTAAGATGATTTAGTTGAAATTCAAACATCCCAATTACCAAAGCAGCATTCCCATAATATTTTATTATTTCATTTCCTTCCTTATTACTTCCATAATTAATTACACCTTTAGAATACATCTTATCTAATTTTTCTTCTAGTTCGGAGATTGTCATACCGCTTCTTTTGATTCTTTTATAAATTCTTTTAAGTGGTTCGGGGGTAGAATTTAATTTAACAGCAATCTTAGCCTCTTCAGAAGTAAAAAGCTGTTTTAAGACGCGTAGTTCCACGCCAGACTCTGTTGCAGGATATCCTATTGGCATTTTATCAAGATGCTTTTGCAATTCTCGATATACATCTAATTTTTGATCGATCATAAAAATATTTATTTTATTTGCTATATAAATTTATTGAGTTTGCTATAAATATATATAGTAAAAAAACTAATAATGAAATATAGTCAAAAG
>JAUWHC010000130.1 GCA_030606095.1 Promethearchaeota archaeon
GTTTACTTTTTTTTACTTTCTGCTTTTTATCCTTTTTTTTCATAAGATATCCATAGAATTTATGTAGTTTTACTTAATACTCTAATTGAAAACTTGCTATTTATATCTTAATTATTTGAAGAATTGCATAATGAGTAAAAAAAACCATTTAAACTATTCTTTTAAATAGTTTATCCAGTTCTTTAAAAGAGATAAATTTCAACGTCGGTCTTCCATGTGCGCAATGATACGAATCTTTACAATTAGCTAAATCGACAATTAATATTCTAATGTCTTTTAAAGACAAATCGTCACCCCCTCGAATGCTATTGTGACAAGCTAAATAATTAATAATTTCTTCTAATTTTTCTGAGAAGCTTTTATCTTTCCCTATTTCTGTTATATCACCAATAATTTCTTTAATAATCTGCATACTTGGGGTTTTTCCCATTATTATTGGGATTGATCTTAAAATGAAAGTGTTACCTCCAAAATGTTCGAAATCAAATCCTAGTCGACTAATTTCCTTTAAATTGTCTTGTAAAAAGAATTTCTCGCTCGGACTTACCTCAATTTTAAGCGGCGAAATTAATTTTTGCTTACTTTTTACGGATTTTTCATAAAGATCGTAAAAAATCTCTTTATTTACGCGCTCCGAAGCTGCGTGTTGATCCAAAATATAAAAACCGCCCTCGTCATTTTCATTAATTCCTTCTAAAACTATGTAAATTTTATTACTTAATTGACCCGTGCGAGATATTAATCGAAGTTTAGGAAAACTTTTCGCAACGACATACTTTTCTCTCAAAAAGGTTTCTGCTGAAGTGGCTTCCCTCAACCCCTTATCAACATCGTGATCACTCAAAATTAATTGAACTGATTTATCTATTTGGTATTTTGGACTTTTTTCAAACTCTTCTATTGAGATTTCAGGCTTATCATACGGTTCTTCTTTATCATCTTCGGCTTGAGGCGATGTAAATTTACTAATTTCTTGAAAATCGTAAGTAGCTTCTTTTTCAATAAACTTTTCTTCTACAAATTTACGAACGATATTGTAAACCTTGTTATACATGTAATCCTCGTTTTCAAACCTTATATGTAACTTTTTAGGGTGTACGTTAAAATCAATTACGGAGGGATCTATTTCTAAATGTAGAACGAAAAATGGATATTTTCCTATCATTAATGTTCCTTTATACGCTTCTTGTATAGCCCTAAACAAAAGGTCGCTTATGACATACCGCTTATTTAAAAATATACTTGAGTGCGTTCTATTCTTTTTTGAAATCTCACTATGACCAAGCAACCCATGGAGTTTTAAATTTCCTTCCTTGAAATTGATAGGCTCCATAAATTTTGCCACATTTTTCCCATAAATATGAAAAACAGTCGTTTTCAAATCATTTAAAGCGGGACAATTGAGAACACTTAAATCATTATGCATATAAATGAAATGAAGATGAGGATACGCTAAAGAATACCGCTGTACGATATCGGTGATGTGGCCCAGCTCAGTAGGGTCTTTCTTTAAAAACTTTTGTCGAGCTGGAATATTGTAAAATAAATTTTTAACCTTGATATCTGTTCCAATGGGACAAAAAATTTCTTTTTTATCGATAATTTTTCTATCTTCTAATATTAATTTTACTCCTCGTTCTCTTTCCTTAATCCTTGAAGTTATTTCAACTTGACTAACGGCTGCAATACTAGCTAAAGCCTCCCCCCTAAATCCTAAAGTAGATAAAACCTCTAAATCTTCAAATTTGTTAATTTTACTACTTGTATGGCGCTCAAATGCTATTACAATCTCATCAGGAGGAATACCAATGCCGTCGTCTATAACATGGATTAAGCTTTTTCCAGCTTTTTTAACGATAATTCGAATTTCTCTCGCTCCAGCGTCTATACTATTTTCAATTAATTCCTTCACGACGTTCGCTGGTCTTTCTACTACCTCTCCGGCTGCGATCTTTTCAGCGTCTTCTATTATCTTAATTTTATTTCTTATCAACTTTTTGTAAACCTGTATATAATTCTCTTAAAAATCTATTAAATTTAAAAAGTTAATATAATTCATATTGCAATCAAATTTAAAATAATACTCTATTAAGATTTAAATAAAAACTATTAATTGAAATATTGTGACTAAACAGCAAAAATCTTATTAAATTCTATTAATACATAAAATTAAACTACTATTCAATAATTTTTTAATTTTTAGAAAATGCCATGAATGATGAAGATTTTAATGAAGAAAATTCTACAATTCATATAAATATGGTTTATCTCTTAGTTATTGCGACCATATTTCTATTTATCACTAGAATCGTTCTGAATCTTTTTGACTTTCCATTAATATTAGAAGGTTCAAGAGATGTTGACTTTAAAATATTTTTATTGGGATTAGAGAATGGTTTAATTAATTTCTACAACCCAATTGACGTTCCAGAAGGAGTGCCTGATTGGCCCCCATACTATCTATATTTTTGGTACTTTATCTTTTTTCCAATGGGATTACTTCCTTTCGAAATAAGCGTGTATATATGGGATTTGTTGAGATTAATACTTACGAGTTATATAGTTCTAAAAGCTTTTAAAATAATCAAAAATAGAACAAATTTGAAATATTTTTACTTTACAATATCAGTTGGTTTTTTCATTGATGGATGGTATAATAATTGTAATTTCTTGATTGTATTCTTTCTGTTTATGTCTTATACTTTGTTAGAAAGCGATAAAAAGTGGACATCTGGATTATTTTTTGCTCTATCGACAATAAAAATAAATTCAATTCTATTTATTCCTGTATTATTAATAGCGAAAAAGATTAAATTAAAAGATTTATATTACTACGTTATTCCCTTCATTCTTTTGTGTTTACCATATATTATCTTTCCAGATTTTTTTTTCCAAATGATTGCTAATTGGTTAAATAGTACCCCTGGAATTCAGGGGTTAACATTCCTTGATCCAATATTATGGAAAGCAGTACAGCCCTCCCATTTAATGTTTTTAGGTTTTCTATTTGTAATAATATTTGAAAATATTGAGCAGTTTAAAAGGAAAGATCAAATTAGAAATGGTATAGTTATAGCTCTGATCCTGTTTTATATCTATATAAGCTTAATAATTTGGCTAATTCCACTGTTGGGATATATTAATTAATAAAATTAGATAATTTTTCTTTGAGGAAAATAAGTTTTTTCATAGCTTCAATAGGAGTTAAAGAATTTATTTCAATCTCCTTAATAATATCAATCAACTCTTTTGCATTTTTATCTAATGCCATTACTTTCTTGATTGAAGGTTTAAAAAAGGTAGTTTGCATATATTTTTTTTCCTTGTTAATATGAGTTTTAGGCTTTTTAGTGATATCTGACTGATCCTTGAGGTTTGTTAGCTGTTCTTTCTTTTTCTCAACTTCAAATTTTTTTTGTCCTAATTCCCTCTCCTTTTTAATTAGTTCGGCTTCACACTCGTTCATCTCGCGCTGTTTTACATCTAAGTCTAAATTCAAACGTTCTAGCGCTTTCTTTTTTTCTTGAATAAATTTGTCGTAATATTTGTTAGTTAATTTTCCATTACCGTTTTCTTCTACTGTAGCTTTAAATGGATCTTTTTCCTCGATTTGATCTAAAATTTCAAACGCTCTTATAATAACGTCATCTGGGATTCCTGCTAGTTTCGCAATGTGAATTCCATACGATTTATCAGTGCTTCCCGGTTGTAATTTTCGAATGAAATTAATGCTTCCATCGTCATTTTCGATAATGTCTAAATGATAATTTTTTATTCTTGGTAGATTTATCTCAGTTAATTGGTGATAATGGGTGCTAAATAGCGTCTTTGCCTTCAATTCGTGTAATTTTTCGAGAGTTGCTAAAGCGATACTTTGACCGTCACTAGTGCTCGTGCCTCTTCCAAGTTCGTCTATTATAACTAGACTTTTCTTCGTCACAAAATTTAATATCTTTGCCGTTTCAGTCATTTCTATCATAAATGTGCTTAATTTCCTCGCTAAATCATCAGACGCGCCTATACGCGTGAAAATTTGATCAATAACACCTATTGTAGCAGATTTGGCTGGGACAAAGCACCCCATTTGAGCAATAATACAAATTAAGGCAACTTGTCGTAAATAAGTAGATTTTCCAGCCATATTCGGTCCAGTAATTATTAAAACTTGCTCATTATCCGTATCTAAATAACAATCGTTAGGAATAAATTTTTCAGATAATCTTATTTGCTCAACAACGGGATGTCTTCCCCCTTTAATTACAATTTTACCTTCGTTATTGATTTTAGGGCGACTATAGTCGTATTTTTCTGCAACTTCTGCAAAACAAGCAAGAACATCAATATATGCTATTTTTTTAGCAGTTTCTAAGATTTTTAATGTTTCTCCTACAATTTTTTCTCTAATTATACAGAATACTTCATATTCCAAATCGTTTATCTGTTCTTCCGCTTGAACAATTTTTTCTTCTAATTCTTTTAGTTCTTTTGTGGTATATCTTTTCGCATTTTTGAGAGTTTGGCGTTCAACATATTCTTCTGGTATTTTTGTGATATATCTTAGCGTTTTCAAAGTAATTTGTATATAATATCCAAGAATGTTATTATGTCCCACTTTAAAACCTGAATTTACTTTCCATCTATCTCTCTGCTGTTTTTCGTAATTAAGAACGTAATTTTTACCATTCTGGAGGATATCTCTTAATTCATCTATTTTTTCGTTAAATCCTGCCTTTATCAAGTGACCCTCTTTAACCGTGGTAGGTGCGTCGTCTTTTATAGAAACTTCTATTATACTTCGAGCTTCTCTAAAATCATCAATTTTATCGATGAATTTTGAGACTTCCGGAATTTTAGATTTTTCTAATATCTTTTTAATTTTAGGTATTATTTCCAAAGAATTTTTTATGTTAATTAAGTCGCGAGCGTTGGAATTTCGAGAGTAATTAATTCGGTTTATAAACCTTTCAAGATCACCAATAACTTTTAATTCTTCCCTTAATTCAGACCTTAAGAAAACATCGTCCTTAAATTTTTGAACTATATTAATTCTTTGATTTATCTCGTTTATGTCTGTTAAAGGTTGAAGGATAATTTTTTTTAATAAACGAGCTCCCATAGGTGTATGAGTCTGATTAAAGATCGAATATAATGTTGTATCCTTCCCCTTTTCCCAAAGTGAGCTAACTAATTCTAAATTTCTCTGAGTAACATAATCTAAGTGTAAAACTTTTTCTTCACGAATGAGATTTATTTTAAAAAGATTAGGAATTACATCCCTTTGAGTTTCCTTTAAAAATGCTAATAAACCCCCAGAAGCTTGAACCGCCATTTCACAGTTTTCTAAATCAAAACTATTTAAATTGGAAATATTGAAATGTCGTTTAATTAAATCTCGCGCTTCGTCATAATTAAACACATAATCTTCGTAAGATTTAATTAAAGCATCGTTTAAATCGCTTAATAATAGAAAGAGATGTTCGTCCTTTTTTAATTCCGTAGGTACAATCAATTCTACTGGATCGTATTGAGAATAGGTGCTTAGTATTTTTTCTAGTGGATCTTGTTCACTCTTAAAAAATTCCGTCGTAACGAATTCGCCCGTTGAGAGATCAGCGAAAGCGATTCCGAATCCCTTTCTTTCTTTAACAATAGAACAAATATAGTTGTTTTCGTTTGCTTTAAGCATATCAGGCTCGATAATAGTGCCCGGGGATAATATTCTAACGACACCTCGTTTAACTATTCTTCCCTTTACTGTGGTGGGGTCCTCTAATTGTTCGACAATTACTACTGTTTCTCCTAGGTTGATTAAATTGTTTAAATAAGAGCCGGCGTGATGTGGTATCCCTGCTAAGGGATATGAATCTGATCCAATTTTTCTTTTTGTCAAAGTTATTCCTAAAAGATTTGAAACTCGAACGGCATCGTCGTAGAAAAACTCGTAAAAATCTCCCATACGATAAGCTAATATTGTATCTGGGTACTTTTTTTTAACGGAATACCAATGTTGCATCATTGGAGTGAGTTCTTTAAATTTAATATCTTCAAAAGGCATTTTATGGCGAATTACATTACTTTCCTATAACTAACAAATAACTTATTTTAAAATTATTAGTTTTTAATTGGAATAAATTATAATTATTAGGTTTTTAATAAATAAAAAAAAAAGGAGATATTAGATTTTTAAGACTTTTTTCTCAAGCGTTAATTCGTAAGCTTCTTGCATAGCCTCTTCATAAATATCAATTTTAAATTTGTTATGAAACGGGCTAATTTTACTTCCAACTTTAGCTGCCTTATATAATGTTTTTGGAAAGATTCCAAAACGCCCTTTAGTAAGATTTGCTGCTCTTTCAAATTCTTTCAAAGAATTATCGTCATATCCTCCGAATAAACCATCTAAAAATGCAAAGAAATACATGAACAGAAAAATTCCAATCACAAATATTAACGCTGTGTTTATGATTTTATCCCCTAATTCAATGGTCCAGATAAGGTCTCCAACAAATGATAATACTAAAAAATTTACAATAGCGGCAAGAAAAGGTGTTAGGAACGATTTAAATGGATATATCTTATAATCTGCAATCTTATACTTAACAACAACCCAGAGGACAACTCCCTTAGCAAATACGGCAGGAATATAAGCATATATCACTGCTATCATGTCTTTAAGCCACATTACTAAAACTATTAGTAAAACTGCTCTTATTACGAATTCTAGTATCCAAATAAGCGCTAATAGAGTTGTTTTTCCTGTTCCTGTAAATATAGCATCTCCTATCCATGAATAGACTCCAAATCCATTAAATATTAATAGTGGAATTAAGAATCTCACAGCTGGAGTTCCGTATTCTGGACCAGCAGCACCCACAATAAATTTAGCTCCAATTGCAAATATAACTGATATTAGAAAAAAAGCAAAGTAATTACCCCACCTAAACCCTTGGTAAATATATAATTTTGTTAAAGAAGTTTTTCCATGGGAATAAGACTCACTAAATGCCCCTAATAAAGAATTGCCATATAATGCAACGATCATAACAATTAGACCAACATTCCA
>JAUWHC010000029.1 GCA_030606095.1 Promethearchaeota archaeon
CCTCTTATCTCCGATCTTCATCAAACTTTCAATAATTAAAAATAAACGAGTTTTATCCTGCTCGTCTTCCGGTTTTTCGAGTTCTTTTTTTAACAGCTCTACAATTCGCAAAGTAGCTTTCGCGTTTTTAATTTCACCCATTGCTTCTATTATTCTGTTTATGACAATAGGTTCTTTTTCTAATCTTAAAGCTCTTGCCAATAAATTTGTGGCTCTTCCATCTTTAAAACGCCCAATCAGTCTAGCAGCAGAAGCGCGCTCCATTACATCTCCATGAAATAATTTTTTCAGGGCGAGATCATACTCATTAACTCTATCCTTAAAATTATTAGAATTCATTAAATAAGAAAAATGGTACATACATTAAAATTTGATTTTTATAAATAATTAAATTTGCTCATAAAAATTTCTTTTTTATTTGAATTTTTAGATAAAATCATTTGATATTTAACTAATCGTGTCTTAAATATATTTTAAATAAGAATTATTAACTTTTTTATTGCCATGTCTAAAGATTCCATCCTTTGCGTGTCGTATTTCGATACTATTCTCGGACCAAATACGCTTTATTGTAATTTCACATTAAATACTAAAGAACACCCTGATTTAAGAAGAATTCTGGAATTCACTGATGAAGAGGGAAATTTTGTATTCACTTTCCGAAAATACCAAACCATAAATCACATTTTTTATATCGATTCAGAATACGCTCGAGGTGGAAAAGAATTGCTAATGATAACATATATGATCAGAGCGGCTTATTTTAAAGATGAAATTACTGATGTTTACAATTATTTGTTATCTAGAACTCCAGACCTCGAAATATTTGCTTCTGAGCTTAAAAATTTTAATGGTCTTACAGAACTTCTTCATAGTCACAAAAATCGAACAAATCAAAAAAATATTCTAAGCTTGGCTTCGAAAAAATTTAAAAAAGATTTCTTAGACGTTTTTAACAGATATCTTGAAAAAATGACTCCACAAATAAATATAACCTCTCATTTATTAGCTAAAGGAGACTTAAAGAAAGTTTATGTTTTTGGTCCAGAAAATACCGGAAAGACCACTTTCGTAAAGAATTTAGAGGTTATGCAATTCCTTCAATATAAGAACAACGCAATGAAAAGAGATTTAGCCAATAAAATTTATGACTTTATAATTGATAACATCGAAATCTTAACGTACGAATGTATTGAAGATGATAAAAATGGAAAAATTGTAAAACTATATGAAGATTGTTTGGAAAATGCTCAAGGCTTCATTTTAATCTTTAACGCGTCCAATAAAGCCTTGATCAAAGAAACTATCGAAATGATTCAATTAGTCTTAAACAGATGTTTGGATAAGGGAGAATTTATGCCATTACTCATTATTGGCAACAAATTTCACGATAAAGAAGAAATAACTCCCGATTTGATTTATGAGAATTTTGATATGGATGAATTGGCGGAGTGTGGATTTCTTATCCAGTATTTTTCTATAAATATTCTTAACGAGGATGAAAAAATTATCGAAGCAATTCGCTGGTTGCTGAAACAAATAATTTAGATAATCACTCGCCTTTATTATTTCAATATTATTAAAATTACTAATCTAACACTTAGCATTTCTCAATTGTAGGGAGCTTTCCACTTTCTAAAATAAAGATCGTATTTTTTTAATAATTCTTTGGGATCCAATTGGCTCTCTTCTTGGATAGCCTTTAACGCTTCAAGAACGATCTCCGTTTGTAAAAGTTGAAATTCTTGGCCCTTCATATCGCTCGTAGTAAGATATCGATGACTTATTTCATTAGCTTTTAGACTATCCATAGTATTAATGTTGTATATATCCATAAAATAACCAATTATGAATGTGCCAAGTAACAGAATTGGAAATATTAATATTAACATCCAAATTGTTATATCAAAAGCTAAAGAGATTAATGAAATCGCACTCACGCTGGATACAACAATCGCGTAATAAGATTGCCCTAATTTTAATCGAGATAATTGTCTACCGATAAAATGCGCGCTCTTCACTCTTTTTATTACATTTGATTTTTTCAATCTTAACATATAATCACATCCAAATACATTTTATTTGAAATTAAATAACAATAAATCATTATTTTTTTACATTTTAATAATTCAATATAATATATAAAAAATCTTCGTGGAAATCCGATTTGTTATCATATTTCCCCTTGTTTTATTTATAGATTAGAAGGTGACTTTTTTTATTGAAGGTGAGTATTTTATAAATATTATGAGTAAAATGCAAATACCTATTGTTATTACAAAAGAAGACTGTTCCAGGTGCCATGAATTAATTGACTGGTTAAAAAAATACGATGTTAAATACATTGAACGAGATATAAACGACGAAGAATTCGTTCACCAGCTACTACACGACGATAATTTTCTAATAACTTTCTGTGACGCCGATGGATGCGTCGTAAATACGCCTGTTGTAATAATGAATGGAAAATATTGGTTTAAAGAACTCTGGGGCATTTCTGGTCTCAGAGAAAAAGAAGCTAAGAAATTGTTTGGAGTTAAATAATTTTTTTTTTAATTTTTTATTAAGTTTTATTGTTTAAGTTCAGCTAATCTTTTTATAACTTTTCTAATTGTTCTTAATCCTTCTTCATCGTTTTGAACGCCTTCCTTACCTTTATCGTTACTCCATAAAGAAGCGCCCAAGTTCGCCCCGAACGCGCCACCTGATACGGAAACCATGTGATTTTGTTGGAAGAAATCTAGAATGCTTCTTATCGCAATTTCTTGCCCCCCGCTTCTATCACCACCTACCGCAAGAGCTACACCATATTTTCCTTTAAAAACATTCGGATTTTGGGCGACTAATCCACGACAGCGATCTAATATTGTTTTAAGTTGCCCCGAAAGATTTCCTTGAAATACTGGGGTTCCGAATAATAAGAATTTAGCTTTTTCTAATTTAGGATAAAGGTCTTGAATGTCATCTTTATGAACGCATCCTTTTTTTTCTCTAACGCAATAATTGCAATGTATACAAAATTTGATTTCTTTACCCCTTACCGTCCAATACTCAGTGTCAAAACTAAATTTTTCTGTAGCGTACTTTAGTGCGTACTGAACGGCAAAATCTGTTCCTTGTTTTCTTGGGCTTCCACAGATTCCCAACAGTAGGTTCTTATTCTCCACCATAATAATATTACAAATTTCTTCCTTTATTTATTTTTATTCTAACAAAAGTTTTAAATTCTATTTAACTACTAGTAACGATGGATTCACACAAAAAAGCGTGTTTAGCAAGAATCAAAATTAAATTTCCAGATCAGATATGGATTTCCCACATTTTCAAGAAATTCCGTGAAATTCGAATGGAAATCGAATATTTTCTTCCTTACGATTTTGAAAATTCGATTGGAAATTCTATTATTGAAATTTTTCATTATAATATAGCCTTATTAATAGATGAGGTTAAAAACCATAAATCCGTTATGGATTTTAGCATTTTGGAAAAGGAAGAGAATAGAGTTAAGTTTAACGTAAAAACAAAGGACCCATTTCTATTAGATGCTATAATTAAATGTGGTGTGTTAGTTAATTTCCCCGTGCGAGTAAGAGACGGATACGCCTTCTGGAGGCTCGTATCGACTAGAGAAAGGATAGATGAGCTGTTAACTCTTTTTGAACAGAAATCAGTAAATTTTACTCTCCTTAAAATTGGTAATTCTCCATATATTCTTGACGACAATAAAAATAAGTTAACTTATGCCGAATCCAATGTGTTGGACAAGGCAATATCCTCAGGTTTTTTTGAAATTCCTAGAAAAATATCTTTAGAAGCGTTAGCTAACGAACTAGGAAAATCAAAGTCAGCTTTATCTGTTATGTTAAGAAAGATAATTAAAAAGAAAGTAATAATTGAAACCTAAACGAGAAATTCAATATCAGCAAAAAAAAGTTAAGAAAATAAAAAAAAAATCATATCCATTCTTCCTTAAAAATGGTCCCTTCAACACTTACTATTATATACTTTATCGGCACTTTTCTTTTCGCTCTTTTTGCAGCCTCTTGAGCTAGCCCGAGTAAACCCCCACAACAAGGGATTTGCATCCTCATAACTGTTAGGGTGTTTATTTTTGCTTCGTCAAACCAAGCTCTAATCTTTTCGATGTAAACTTCTCTTCCTTGGTCGAGTTTAGGACAAGCGATCGCTATAGAATGGCCCTTTAAATATTTGTTATGATAATCACCAAGAGCATAAGCAACGCAGTCAGCTGTAAGGATCACATCTGCTCCTTGAAAGTAAGGGGCTGCTGGATTTATTAAATGCATTTGAACGGGCCACTGTCTTAATGTGGTGGGATTCTCTCCAGTTGCAATGGTCTGTTCCTCAAGTTCGTCAAATACCACTGTTTCACCAGAAGCACAACTGCATATGTGATTTTCAAGTGTTATTTCGGAATCTTCCGAAGCACAGCCGCATTGGTGGGAATGTTCGGCAACAATTTGCTTCGCTTGATTTAATTTTTCCTCCTCAATTTTTGACAAAGATTCTAAATGTTTCTCAACTTCTTCTTCGTCGAATTCTAACGCTTCTCTTTCAATAATCTCAAGAGCCCCTTCAGGACAGTCTCCTATACAAGCACCCAAGCCATCGCAAAAAACCTCGTTTACAACTTTAGCTTTGCCGTCTATTATTTCTAAGGCACCCTCTGCGCATCCTATAACACATTGTCCACATCCAGTACACAAGTCTTCATCGATTTTAATTATTTTTCTTAAAATTCTTTGATGTTCTGTTTCAGTCATAATTAGCTAAAGTGTAAAATGAAATATAATTTTGAATTCGAACATGTTCATTAATAGTAATTCTGCTGTTATTTTTCATAATAAAAACTTTAAAATAATATAACAAAACTAATTAACTTATGAAAGTTGTCATATTGGGAAATAATGTTGCTGGAACCTTTTCTGCTCAAAACATTAGATTTCTCAACAATGAAGTAGAAATTGAGATTTTTACTCAAGAAAATTATCCTTATTATTCGAGGGTACATCTTCCAGAATTAATTCCTGGGAAAACTAAAGCCGAAGATTTAATCGTTTTTGACGAAGAATGGTACAAAAACAAAGATTTGAAGTTGTATTTGAATAAAAAAGCAGTGAACATCGATCCAAAGAATAAAACTATCCTTTTTGAGAAGGATGATGAACCAGTACTATATGATAAGCTGATCTTTGCTTTAGGAAGCACTCCAAATATTCCACCTATTAAAAATGCAAGAGAAATGAGGGATGATAACAAAGGAGTTTTCACTTTACGGACTATAGACGACGCATTAAAGATCAGAGATTATATTAAAAAATTTGCTTTAAAGAAAGCTATTATAATTGGAGGAGGTCTTTTAGGTTTAGAATTAGCAAGTCAGATCAACGATTGTAATTTAGATACGACCGTTGTCGAATTTTTCCCCCGATTATTACCAAGACAACTAGATGAAGAATGCGGTACGATGCTAAAAGATGAGATTGAAAGTAGAGGAATTAAAGTAATATTAAACGCCGCAACTGAAGAAATTTTAGGAGATGGAATGGTGAATAGCATAAAATTAAAAGATGGAAGAAAATTCGATTCTGATATAGTGTTAATTCAAGCGGGGATTCGACCTATAATAGATTTGGCAAAAAACGCTAATATTAAAACGGATCGAGGGATAATTATTAACGAATTTTTAGAAACAAGCGAAAAAGACATTTATGCCGTCGGAGATTGCGTACAATTTAAAGACCAAATCTGGGGAATAATACCTGCTTGTATAGAACAATCGAAAATTGTAGCCGCTTCAGTTCTTGAATTGAAAAAAGTTAAATACGAAGGAACTACGCCTAAAAATACTCTTAAAATCGTAGGGTTAGAATTAACTTCGATTGGCATTATTGACCCTATA
This sequence comes from Promethearchaeota archaeon, assembly GCA_030606095.1. GTDB lineage: Archaea > Asgardarchaeota > Lokiarchaeia > Sigyniarchaeales > SOKP01 > SOKP01. The sequence goes on from JAUWHC010000029.1 coordinate 5,924, forward strand.
AAAGAAGAAGGGACTGGGTGGGAAATCTTAAAAAAATCTGATAAAAAAGATTGTTGCTATCAAAAAATTGTGTTGAAAGATAATAAACTCAAAGGAGCAATTCTGTTTGGCGATAATAAAGCAATTTCTTACGTTTACAAAAAGATGGAACAAGATGTGGATAAGGAAGAACTCCGAAAGTTGCTTGAATTATATATTTACGAGTGCTCTAACTGCGGCGCAGAATACGACGAATCTAAAATGGATGTTCTTTTTAAAAATTTGCCAAAAGACTGGAGATGTCCAAACTGTAAAAACCCAAAAAAAGGGTTTAAAAAGAAATAGACCGCTTAGGGTGAGAAAATGTCAATTTATCGATGTCGAAAATGCAATTTTTTATATGTAGACGACGAACAAAATGTGTGCTTCGAAGATTTAGACGATGATTATAGCTGTCCTCGTTGTAGTTGTTCAAAAAAAATGTTTACCGAAAAAGAACTTCCAAAATAAATTTGAATACAAGCTGCTTTTATTAGAATATATAATTAAAAAATTAAAAATAAGATACGTAAAAATATATAAAATATCTGAGTTTTGAAAATGAGTTATGATATAGCTATTAAGAATGGAAGGATTATTAATGGGGCGGGAAATCCCTGGTTTTACGGAGAAATTGGGATTAAGGATGGAAAAATTGCCAGAATAAGACCAAAAATTAACGAAGACGCTAAAAAAGTAATCGACGCTAGCGGAATGATAGTCTGTCCTGGATTTATAGATATCCACTCTCACACGGATTATATCTTACCCGTTAGTAGGAGTCAAGAGTCCACTCTATGTCAAGGAGTTACTACTGCTGTTGTGGGCATGTGTGGGTCTGGAATGGCTCCCATTCCAGAAGGTAAGGAAGAGGAATTTAAAAAGAGGATGAGTACCTTGGATCCTGTTCTTGAACAATTTGAATACCCGTATCATACATTTAAAGAATATCTGAATTACAACGAGCGGAAAAGAAATCCCGCCAATTTAATCTTTTTTGTAGGATATGAAAACTTGCGATGGGCGGGTGGTCAAGGAGGTGAAGATCGGTTCGCTACACCTGAAGAGCTTGAAAATATGAATGATTATTTAAGAGAAGCAATGGAAGCGGGGGCATTTGGTATGAGTACGGGATTAATATATGCCCCTCAAGTGTTTGCTACTACAATTGAAATCATAGAATTAGCTAAAATCGTTGCTGAATATAACGGATTGTATTTTTCTCATATTCGTGGCGAAGGGGAGACTGTTATAAAAGCCGTAAAGGAAGCAATTGAGATAGTTGAGAAATCGGGTTGTGCTGGGGGCCAAATAGCACATCATAAAATCTCTGGTGAAAAATTTTGGGGCAGGAGCAAGGATACTATTCGCCTAATTGAAGAAGCAAATGAACGAGGTCTAAGTATTACTTGCGATCAATACCCTTATAATCGTGGGATGTCTGGCCTTGTAACAGCGCTCCCTCCTTGGGCACGTAAAGGAAGTCACGATGACATATTAGAACGCATAAAAGACCCTGAGATCCAAGAAAGAATAAAAAAGGATGTTGAAAAAGGCATTGAGGGATGGGAAAACTGGATCCGCGACGAAGGTATGAAAAACTTGTATATCGCAACAGTTAATTCTGATAAATGGAAAGATGTTGTCGGTAAAAATTTAACAGAAATCACTCAGATTAAAGGAAAATTTGATGATTGGGAAACCTACTTTCAATTACTAATCGATAATGAGTTAGGTGTAATGATAACGATTGAAAGCATGGGTGAAGAAGATATTCGCAGAATTATGACTAGCCGCTATCAAATGGTAGGCACAGACGGATTTGGAATTCCTGCCTCCTTTAGTGCGGGAGCATACCACCCTCGATGTTTTGGGACGTACCCCCGAGTTCTTGGTAAGTATGTGAGAGAAGAAAAAATTATAACTTTAGAACAAGCTATTCGTAAAATGACATCCTTTCCAGCTCAAAGACTCAGACTTCAAGATAGAGGACTTGTTCTAGAAGGGAATTGGGCTGACATAGTAATCTTTAATCCCGACAGAATTATTGATAAAGGAACTTATGAGCAACCCTACCAGCTTCCTGAAGGAATCCCACATGTTATTGTCAATGGTGTGATCGTCGTCCAAAACGGAAAAAAGAATAAAAAATCACCAGGAATTGTGATAAGACGTCCCACTTAAAATATATGGAAAAAAATGATTCATTAAAATTTTTTTCTCTCTTCCATAAAAACTGTTTATACTTAATCAACATCAATCTTTATACTCAAAGGCTATGATTTAATTAGTTTTATTTATAAAATATTAAATTAATATTTATATATTCAATTAACACATCCATAGATTATCAAAAATCAAAAAAAAATAATGGTTGTTTATTGTGGCTAAATGGGAATGTAGCGCATGTGGTTGGGTTTACGATGAGGAGAAGGAAGGAACTAAATTTGAAGACTTACCCGATGATTATGTTTGTCCAGTCTGCGGTGTAGACAAATCTTTCTTTACGAAAATATCCGATTAGTTCATTTTAATAATATTTTTTATTTTTTTTATTTTTCTCTAGCAATTTGCTCTTTTTAGTCTCAAATCTTCTAATTAATTTATAAGATAAAGAAATTAAATTTATTAAAAACAAAAAGAAAAATATCTTAAATAACAATAATTAATCCTTTGAATTAAATTCGTTCCTAAACCAGAGAATTTAGATTTTAAAGAAATTATTGATAAATTAATAGAAAAAATGAAATAAAATTAGAGGTAAAAGAAATGGATTTTAATTTAACAGACACACAAAAAGCTTTACAAAAAAAAGCCAGAGAATTTGCCATCAAAGAAGTTCTACCTGTTTCGTTCAGTTATGACGAGCATGAAATTATGCCTATGGATGTTATTAAAAAAGCCTGGAAGGCAGGACTAACAAATCTGGGAGTACCCAAAGAATACGGTGGACAAGGTTATGGTTTAATGGAAGCCGTAATAGTTGTCGAAGAAATCGCGGCAGCGTGCCCGGGGACCGCAACTTCGATATTTGACAACGATCTCGGCGCGGGACCAATCGTAATTGGAGGGAACGAAGAGCAAAAGAATAGAGTATTGAAGGATATAACAGAAAACTTTAAATTAATCGCATTTGCCACTTCAGAGCCAGGTATGGGGAGCGATGTAGCTGGAATGCAATGTCGCGCTGAAAAGGCAGAGAACGGTGGATACATTTTAAACGGTACAAAGTATTGGATCACTAACGCAGGGTATTCTGATTACATTTCTGTTTTTGCTACTGTGGATCCGGAGAAAAAACATCGCGGCATAGCAGCTTTCATCGTGCCAAACGATTACGAAGGCGTGAAAACGGGCCCTCATATTCCTAAATTGGGACAAAGGGCATCTAACACTTGTTCTGTTGTATTGAAAGATGTAAGGATACCTAAAGAAAATGTTTTGGCAAAACCCGGTAGAGGATTTCTGTTAGCCATGCAAACCTTTCAAAACACTAGACCTGCCGTCGCGGCTTTTGCGATAGGATGCGCAAGATCGGCAATGGAATACTCGATCGATTACTCTCAGAAGAGAAAAACTTTCGGTAGGCCAATAGGAAATTACCAAGGTATTCAATTTAAATTAGCAGAAATGTATAAAGACATTGAAGCTGCGCGTCTTTTAACTTATAAAGCAGCTTGGGAAGGCGATCAAGGTTTAGATAGCAATCTAACATCTTCCATGGCCAAAGCGTTTGCTTCAGATGTTGGAATGAATGTAACTACTGAGGCTATTCAAGTTTTTGGAGGATACGGATATATTAGAACCTTTCCAGTCGAAAAACTGTTTAGAGACGCTAAATTATACCAAATTTACGAAGGTACTTCGGAAATTCAGAGAATAGTAATTGCAAGGTTCATTATGAAGAAATATCAACACGCAATGCCTAATTTGTTTGAAATTCCGCGAGTGGAAATACAAGTAGAAAAAAAATCTGAAAAAGTTATCGCTAAAGTAGAAAAATCCAGCGCCGAATTGGGAGGAAAGTGGAAGTGTTTAATATGTGCATATATTTACGATCCAGTTAACGGCGATCCCGATAGTGGAATAGCACCTGGAACTCCTTTTGAGGATATCCCGGATGATTGGTTTTGTCCGGTATGCGGAAGCGATAAATCTAACTTTGCGAAAATCTAAAAAAATAGTTTTTTATTTTACTTATTTTTTTATTTATACTTTTACAAAATATTGAAAAATCCTAGACTACTTTCTGAACTATCGCTTTTTATGATTCTTAAGTTAAATTAGGTTTATAATATGCCCGATAACGACACTGAAATTGCTACGCATTTAGAAAATCTTAGTTCGGAAATAGTACCTTTGAAAGAGAGATTATCCTATGGTTTTGCTCAAATGCCTGGTGCTTTCTATGCGGGAGTCATGGGTGTAATCCAATCCTTCTATTTCGCATGGATGGGATTATTAAACATATGGATTTTTATTGCACAGATCATATATGCGGTTTGGAATGTTATAAACGATCCGATTTTTGGTAATGCAATTGGAAATACACGTTATTATAATAAAAAAAGAGGAGAAGTTCAAAGATATATTCCTTATATTAAATTTGGTGCTCCGCTTTTTAGTTTATGCTTCGCATTGGTATTTTTTCCACCAGATGCTTGGAGAGGGCAAACCTCTAATCTTACCATTCAGATTTGGCTCTTCATATGGTATCTTGTAAGTCAACTTGCATACGATACTTTATTTACGCTTGTGTTAATCGCTCGTGTAGCATTACTCCCCCAAATGACGCTAAATCAACGAGAAAGAGAAAAAATTCAGCTAATGAGCACTGCTTTTATGTTACCCGCAATTGTAATTGGCTTCATTGTTCCCGTTATGTACTTAGCAAATCCAACCACAGCAACCATTGCCCAATTTCAATTGCTTGTAATAATTATCGCTATTTTTGGTGTATTTCCTTACCTAATATTATCAAAATATGTTCACGAGCATAGTGAATATATCCCCGAAAAAAAAACTCCTCTTTTAAAATCGATAAAACTTGCCTTCAAAAACCCTTCCTTTAGAGTATATGTAATATTTGACGGAGTTTCAGTACTATTATTGAATATGATAATGGTAAGCCTACCTTTCTACTTAACTTGGGTCCTAACACCAATGGAAGGATTTGATATGCTTCTTTTCTGGATTGGACCAATAATCTGCTTGCTTATTTCAATTCCAATTATTCTGAAAATCGCCGCAAAAATATCAACAAAAGCGTCAATAACATATTACTTTGGAGTTTTAGTTATAGGGTTTTTCTTTAGCTTTTTTGCCGGGCTTTCAGGCAACTGGGTCCTTGTTTCAATTGGGTTTTCAATATTTATGCTAGGCTTTGCGGGAGACTTTATTCAACATAATCCAATGCGAGCTGACACGATTGACTATGATTACTGGAAAATTTCAGGAGAAAGGAGAGAGGCCCTTTATGCGGGCGTAGGCCCATTACTTAGCAAACCTATGATTAGTGTTGCTTTAGCGGTTCCAACGGCATTAATGACTGTTTTTGGTTTGATATATGTGGATGCGGTAGGTGGTTTAGTAGCAACTCAAGGTATGGCTTCGGCTTCTTTAGGCGTTAACATTAGTATGACTTTCATACCTGGAATTGCATGTCTAATCGGCTTAATAGTATGGGTAAAATTTTATCCTTTAACTGGAGAGGTTGTAGAAGAGATGAAAAAAGAAGTCCGCATTATGCACGAACAAAAAAGAAAGGATTACGAAGAGAGTCGTCCCGCATAGATTTGCAAGACAAAAATAAATACTTGAATACTAAAATTAAAAAAAAAATGATGGATAATAATTAAACTCTTACCTGTGAAAATGTAAATATTATTACTCCAAAAATCATAATTACAGCAGTAATTTCAAGTATTAAAGGTATTATAGGATATGCTAAACCTATAAACATTTCAGAATCTAGTATTTGAGCAGCAAAAATCATAAGAGATCCTAAAAACAATCCTATTGCGCTTTTTCGTAATGCTCCTGTTGATTTAATACCCATAATTAAATATAATATAAGTATTGCTCCAGCACTAAATGGTAATAAGATAAACCCTATCGTTAGCGTAATTTCTCTGCTTATTACCCCTATCAATGATATTAAAGAGATGATAAAAGCAATTATTGTTATTATTAAGAATATTTTTTTTGTTGATTTTACAACGTGAGTCTCTAAAACGTAAAGTATAGAAATCAAAGATATGTTTTGTGTGATATACCCTAGATTTGTAAAGAAATCATAATTATCCGGGTTATATACAGCAACTACATAAAATATACGAGTAAGACCAAAAAGTATATAAAATATACCGTATGCAAAATACATTAATTTAGGACTTCTTCCTTCAATTTTAATGGCTTTTATTATAAGTATAATTGTGCTTAAAAACATTAATCCGGTAGCCACAAACCAAAGCATCAATGATATTCCGGCATAATAACCGCTTGGATAATCTGGCATTTGAAATATCAATTAAAATCATCTCCAATTTATTTTTGTGATTAATATAATTTGTTTTTAAAATTTAAAAATGTTTATAATATTTAGTTTAGATTTATTATTTTAATTATCCTTAATTGTAAATTTGGAAGGAAATTTTAAATTTATATAATATTAATGTTGACTTTAATTATCACAAAATATAGGGGATTTTTGATTCAGCTAAGAAAATCATAAATATTCAGATCTTTATTGCAATTCCAGCATATTCTTTTTTTAAATATTTTTCTACTTTAATTAATTCCCTTAATTTTTGAATTATATCCCTTAAACCAGCATTATTTAATTTCTTGAAGAACATTAACATATCTCCGTTAAAGTCTTAAATCTAAATATAATAGATTAGTACCATTCAGTGCTTTTATAATAATCTCTTAAAAGAGTTAAGAATTAAAGATACTTCAAAATTTCCCGTGCTGCTTCTAAAAAATTATCACAAATTTTAGTTGGCTTTATTCCTAGAAATTTCAATTCATCTATATGTTTATAACCGTGTCCAGTAGTAAGAAAAATTGTTTTACAACCTCCATTTATCCCAAATTGTATATCTGAAGGGTGATCACCAATCATCCACGATTCTTCGATATCAATGTTCCAACCATCAACGATATCTTTAATATACTTGATTTTAGGCTTCCTACATTCACATTTTTCTTCTTTAATATGAGGACAGCAAAAAGTTTTTTCTATTTTAATTTGATTTTCTTCCAATACTTTTATCAGATGATTGTTGAATTTAAAGAAATCACTTTCTGA
>JAUWHC010000414.1 GCA_030606095.1 Promethearchaeota archaeon
TAAGTACAAATTACATCGTTGTAACCTTCATAGATGATAGTCTTACCCTTTTTATATTCTGTTAGCATAGCTTTATCAAATGTGCCCATTTCTCCCAAAACGGGTCTCATATACCTCATTGTAGTAAAATCGGGCGCTCTAGTTCCTTGAAGTTTACTTGGACATCTACAAAACAATTTTGTTTCTGTATCAAGCTGCTGATGAATTTCTAAGCCACATTTTAATCCTAATTCTTCATAATCGAAATTGTCCATAATAAATCATATATACTAATTCTATGAACTGTTTAATTTATTTTATAATTTTAATATATTGTATGTTAAAACTAAAATTTTATTCTTGGAGATAGGGAAATTAAAAAAGTTATTGAAACCGTTAATAAGTTGGAAAAATGCTTCTATGTCATAAATTTTGATAAACGATTCAAAAGGAATTTAGTTAATCACGATGTCTAATTATTCTAAATAAAATTTTTCATCAATATTAGAAATTGTTGAATGTTTCGAAAGAAAATTTAATAAAAACTCTCTATCATCGCTATTTTTTTGTTTTGAGAGTCTAATAACGAAACTTAATTCTTCCTCACTTTCTATATCTATCCAATGTAATCTCTCAAAATACTTCAGAATATTTAGAAGAAAGTTAGAATCTTTTGAATGGTTTTCCACTTCTTTTATAATTAGGTTTAACCATTTATTTTTAACTTTGTTATCTTTAAAGCCAATAAATACACCTTTATCCTTCGACATTTTCATCCACAGGTAAAAATCCTCATCGTTAATAATTTTATAATAATTTGTTAAAAATGATAAATTATGTTTTATAAGCTTAAATCGTTCCTTTATAGCTATTTCTTCACGAAAAAGTAAATCAGTTGCTATCATATCGAATCTGCAATATAAATCTATTTCAGAAAAGGTTATATCTGTTATTTTGGCGCCTAAAACAGCTATTAAAGCCGCGTTAAATTTGCAATTCTCAAAAAACAAATTTCTATAGGCTCCAATATATTCAAAAACACCTTTAGGGTATTTTGAATTTTCTTCTGTAAAAAGATCCATTCTTATTTCTTTTGTTAATTTATTCTTTAAAAAGAAATTTTTAAGTCTCTCGAACCTTTCTTCTATTTTCCGATAGTCATATGGTTTTAAACCACCTGTAAAAAGCTTTCTAAATCCAAATAAAAATCGAGGAAATTCATGAAGAGTAAAGTTTGTGTATCTATTCGATTTTAAAATGAACTCGTGAAATGGAATGATTCCCTTAAATGTAAATTGATCGAAAAATTCTTTAGTTTCCTCGTCAATAAATCTTTTAAAATCATCTAAAGTTTTTCCACTTTTAAAACATTCCATGGATTGTTCCATAACATAGTTATAAAAAGCCGATACACTTTTAAATCTCTTGTCATCTTGATTTTTTCGTTGATTCACTTTAACATATCTTTCTATCCACTCCTTAAGGGCAGGGGATAAAGATACCGTTTGTTGAGCGGTTTTTTTATTAGATAGATATTTTTTAGTAGTCATTTATCAAACCCTTTTTAGATAATAATATGCATAAATTTCATTATATATTAATTTATAAAAATGTCAAAGTTTTTAAAATTTAAGTAGAAATCATTGTTTGATTTAATATTTTTGAAAGTACATTTCTGTCGTATATAGAGCTAAAATCTGAGTTTTCAACTTAATATATGTAAAATTACAAAAATGAAAGCTCTTTTTAAATCTATATATAATTTATTAATCAATTTTATTTATAGCACAGTACATTTGAGTCAATAATAGGTTTAAATCATCATTTTGTTCAACGATACCAATTTCAATCAAAATTTTTGAATTTTTGTTAAAAAAACTTTAAGTAGTACCTTTTATAAAGAGAAAAGTAATAATTTAAGTGAACACAACTCAAAAAAAAGAGCTTTAAATTTAATAAAAGGGAGACTCCTGTTAAAAAGACCAAATGTTGGGTTAGGAAGTTTATTAGGATTTAGTTTGTCCAGGGCAAAATCTTAACATTCTTAAGTAGAGTAAAATTTATTGTAATAAATTTTTTGAGACATAGTATCCATCAAGCTTATAACCCAATTTATAAAACCAATCCCTAGCTCCAATACCACTTATTACCGCTAACTTTTTAGAGTAATAATCTTCAACTGCAATTTTTTCAGCGTTTTCCATTAACAATTTCCCATAACCGCGATGCTGAAGCTGGGTGTTATTAAGTGGTTTTGCACCTTTAGGAACTAATTCGCCTACTACTCTCACTTCTCTTACAATCATCGTTTTGCCATCCCTCAACTCAGGTCTATGAGCAAATTTAGAAGGTTTTCTCAATCTTAAATAGCCTACCAAATAACCTTCCTTTTTATTTTCATAAGAAAGAAAGGTTTCTTGTCCTTGAGATGCCGCATAATCTTGTCGATATAATTTAATATCTTCAATTTTATTTTCATCAATATTTAGGGTTTTTTTAGCAATTCCATATTCTCGGCATCTAATGCAATTACATTTAAAATTAAGTTCTTCCAGTCTTTTATGCACCAATTGTCTTAAATTACTCTTTTTGCATCCTGCTTCAATTAGAAAAGCAGGTATATCTCTCATAATTCTCTGTATTCTCACATAAGAAGGGACCTTTTGTTTTATAGTTGAAATTAAATCTATTAATTCATCTAATGAATATGGCGTAAATTCACCTGCTTTCCACCAATCATATAATTTAGTCCCTTTAATTACCAGGCATGGGTAGATTTTTAGCATATCTGGGCGATAATCTGGAGAAGAAAATAGAACATCAAACGTTTCTATATCCTTAGCGTAGTTAGAGCCCGGTAAATTAGGCAT
>JAUWHC010000136.1 GCA_030606095.1 Promethearchaeota archaeon
AAAAGAATTTAAAATAACTGAAGAAATTCATGAATTAGCCCAAATTCTCTCAAAAGAATTAAATCTAAAAATATTCGGGTTTGATCTGATTCAACCAGTCAATAATAATAGACATTATTTCATCGATCTTAATGATTTTCCTGGATTTAGAGGAATTAAAGGTATTGAGAGAATTCTGGCAGATTTTATCATTAGTTATATCAATGATTTAATGGATAATGAAAAAGGGTAGGATGATAGCATATGCTATTATTCCGTAAAGTAAGCAGAAATATCCGAATTGAATCCTTTTAGCTATTTTTAACAGGATTTCGATAGATGCATATCCTACAATAAAACTAATAAATGTAATTATGATAATGGTGATCGGATCTAAAATTCCAAACACTGAGCCCTCTCCGAAGATAATATCAACTGCGATCGAAGCGATTACAACGGGAACGGACATTAAAAAACTTAATCTTAACGCATTATCTTGTTCATAATTTTCAATAAGGATTGTAGATACAGTTACGGCAGATCGAGAAATTCCTGGTAATATTGCAACACCTTGAGCTAATCCAATAATGAAACTATCTTTTATTACATTATGTTTTTCAACGCTCTCGATTGTCTTTACACCAAATTTCTTTTTTATTAATAATAGAATAATTCCAGTTATGATAAGCATACCAGCAATAATAAGCGTGAGTAAATCTCCGTGAATTTCCGTAAATTTTCCAATAATTATAAATTTAAAGATAAAGTATAGTGGTAAGGCAGTAATGGCTGTTCCAATTGTTCCCACTATCAACCAATTTCTCTTCTTTATATCGATTTCTTCTACAATAAATTTTTGGGATAAAAAACTCTTTACAATTCTAATATAATCCTTCCTGAATTTTAATAGGACTGCGAACATCGTTCCAAGATGTAACCAAATTGAAAGACTATAAGCTTCTTCTGGAGGGATACCAAAAAAATTAACTGCAACAATCATAACTTGCCCTGAAGAAGATATGGGCAACCACTCAAATAAGCCTTGTAAAATCGCAAAAATTATATATTCAATCATGATTCTCACATATTTATTCTTAAACCTTTAACTAAGCATCTTTTAATCTCATCTCGAGCTTTACGAAATCCTTCAACTCCTTTCATTGAAGGATCTTCAATATCACCATTTTCACCAGCAAATTCTCTTAATGTGTAAATCTCTTTATTATTTAAATTAATAAACTCAATGATTTCTTTTTTATGATTTTCAGTCAGAGTGAGAATAAGATCTGCTTTTTCTATTAATTCAGGGCGTTTCTTTAAATCAATTGAGAGAGAATCTTCCGGTAAATCTATACCAATTTCTTTCATAACTAATTTCGCGTCAAGAGAAATAAGCATTCCATCTCTAGCATTTGAAGAAATTCCACCAGAATACACTTCAACATTCATATTGTTACGTGTAAAAAAGTCTTTGAGAAAACCTTGAGTCATAGGACTTCTTGCTGCGTTAACACTACAAGCTACTAATATTTTGGTATATGGAAATTGCTTTGACATGTGCTTTATCGATATAAAAAATTTCCTTGTTTTAATTATTAATTTTTGGAATGATAGGGAATTTTAAAACTTTTAAAAATCCCAAGTAATTTAAAGAAGTCTTCCTAATTTCACTCCTTATAAAAAATTGTCCTTAATAGTGAATTTAATTCCTTTATTTTTCATATCTTCTAAAGAGCTAGAGATGTTTCCGGGGGGCAAATCTATGCCTTTAGTTAAATTTACTAAAAAATAAACTTCAAAACCAAAATTGATACCATCAATTGCAGTAAAATAGCAACAATAGTCTAACGCTAATCCACAAATAAAAATTCTTTTAATATTCAATGATTTCAAAAGTCCCGCCAAACCTGTTTCTGATTTTTTATCGTTTTCGATAAATCCAGAATAACTATCTACATCGATATTATAACCCTTACGAATAGTAGCATTAGCTAAATCAGTTTTTAATTTTTCGTGAAATTTTGCGCCTTGTGTGCCTTGAACGCAATGATCTGGCCAAAGAATTGGACCAATTCCTTCGGATTGAAATTCATCTCCCGGATTTTTCCCTGGATAGCTGCTTGCAAATGACTTATGATTTTTTGGATGCCAATCTTGTGTTAATACAACTATTCCATTGTTATTCTTAAAAATTTCAGCAACAATATTAATGTCATCTATAATCTGATCGCCTTCTTCGACAGGTAAAGCTCCCCCTGGCATAAAATCATACTGCATATCAATTATGAGTAGTGAATCGTTGTTGTTAATCGTAATATTTTTTTGAAAAGTTAAATTCTCAATTTTCATGGTACTACCTATTTTAAAATTTAATTATTATTTTTATATCTTCTTTTATTAATTATTTATATTTTAATTAAATTCTTACAAGATTAGAATATAAAATTAATTATATGAATCGTCCACATTCTTAAGAAGTGTGATATTAAATGTAGCTCCATTATTTCTTCCTTTTGATTCTACCCAAATCTTTCCACCATGTAAATCAATAATTTCCTTCGAAAGATATAACCCTAATCCCGAACCTTCGATATCTATGTCCATTTGTTGACCATAACGTTCTATTTTACCAAATTTTTCAAATAATTTCCCCATATCATTTTCTGTTAAACCTATACCAGTATCTCTTATTCTAAGATAAATATTATCACCCAAATCTTCAAGGTTTACTGAAATAGTTCCCTTTGAGGGTGTGTTTTTAATAGCATTTGATAATAGATTTGTAATAACTTGTTCAATTCTAATTTTATCAACATTTATTATTACTTTTGTAGGTATTTTTAATTCTAAAATCAAATCTCGATTATTAGCTAAATACTGAATACGCTTTGTACAATCTCTTATAATTTCGACTAAATCTTCATTTTGAAGATTCAATTTTAATTTTCCAGATTCAATTATAGCTGCATCAAGTAAATTTTCAATTAACAATTTTAATCTCTTACTTCCCTTGCGAATCATTTTGATGAATTCTAAAGTATCTGGGTTTGTTTGTTCTTGATATACCTCTAGAATTATTTGAGCCGCACCATAAATTGAATTTAATGGTGTTTTTAATTCGTGAGATACTCTTGAGATTAATTCACTCTTCATTTTATTTAATTCTAATAATTTCTCGTTTTCTTCTTTTATAAGCTTTTCAGCGTTCTTTAACGCGGTAATATCTTGAATTAAAAATTGAATTAATTTTTGATTTCCAATTTCGATTAAAGAGCCTTCAATATGTAACCACATAGACTCTCCAATAGACCTAGAAAATTGAAAATTGATTGGTCTTGGATTATCACCATTAAGTATACTTTTAAAGACTTTTTCGAACATCGATATAAGATGTTTGTTTTTTTCGTTTAATAAGAAAATTTCTTTGAAAGTTTTACCAATTACATCATCTTTAGTATGAATAGATTGAAATCTCTTTATTTCATCGTTGCTATCTATTAAAATCCCTTCTGAATTTATTATACCTATAAAATACGGAGATGTTTCGAATAAGTGTCGATATTTTTCCTCAGATTCTCTTATTTTTTGTTCTCCTATTTTCTTTTCCGTAATATCTCTTAAAATTGTAATTACTTGTACGACTTTTCCCTCCTCAAATATCGGTATTTTTCTTATTTCTGTATAAATTGATTTTTCATCAATATTTGTACATTCTTCAGTAATCAGAGTTTGTCCTAAGTCAAAAACGCTTTCATACTCCTCTGCTATATTATTTGGTAAAAAAGGAAAAACTTCAAAAAGATTTTTTCCAATAACTTCAGATTTAATCCCTAATGGTTCTATCCATTCTTTTAAAGTAGGATTAGCTATAATAATTTGAAATTTATTATCGATTACATGTATTGGATCTCCTATTGATTCAATAATTGTACGATAACGTCCTTCAGAATCTTTAAATTTCTTATCAATCAACTTTGTATCTGAAATATTTCTTCCTTTTACTATGAATATTTAATGAAATAAAATGATTATAAATTTAATTAGAAAAACCATTAACTATTTTGATTCTAAAATCGACTAATTTAGTTTATATTAGGGATAATTAAAAAAATATATTTATAAATACTCATTAATTAATATTAGTTTTCAACTTTTTTGCGCCTGTAGTATAGTGGTAATATGCTGGCTTCCCAAGTCAGCGTCCCGGGTTCAATTCCCGGCAGGCGCATTTAATTGTTCATTTATTTATTCATCTTCTAGCTTAATTGGATATTCTGCATTAAAAATTGTACCGTTTTCCTCAGATGTTGTAAAATTTATAGTGCCCTTTAAAATCGAACTTAATAATTTCATACTATAAGTTCCTAATCCTCTGTCTTGACTTTTAGTGGAAAATGATCGGTTAAAGATTTGCAATTGAATATCTCGGGGAATGAATCCTGGGTTGTGAACCCAGAATTTGATGTTTTCTCCTATTATTTCGCAACCGATAGTTACCGTGCCATCCTTAGGGGTGGCTTCAAGAGCATTTTTAGTCATATTAACCAATATAAGTCTCAGTAGAGTTCTATCAGAATAGATATCAATTGATTTTGAAGAGAGAGCAATTTTAAGGGTCTTTTCCTCTGTTAACTTGTGTTCCACATATGTATTGAAAATGTCGTCTATAATATCAATTGAATTAAAATTGTTAATTGTGATTACATAATGGTTACTCTCTGCATCAATTAAAAGTCGTTGGGACAGGATTTCTTCGATTAGTTCTTTAGTTAACCTATTTGCACTTTTTATTAATCCTTTCTTGTCTATGTAATCTTCATATTCTGTAAATAATTGGAGAGTGAGTTGTAATGCATTTGTTGTATTAAGAATATCATGAAAAAATATTCTATCTAAGAATGCATGCCATTTTTCATGCTGAATGTCTTGAATTGTCACCACTGTAAATTCTTTCTTATTAATTATTAAGGGTGACGCCCATATTCGCAAATTAAGCGCACTATGACCGTTTTTAAGAAGTAATCGACAATCTCTTACAGTAAATTTACCTTTTTGACTTTCTAGAATTGCGTTGACAGCCCCACAATATGTACATGATTCCGAGGTTCCACAACCCCCTCTTCTTCTGTGGCATGTATACACCCCAGCAATTCACCTGGTCTAATTCCAATTACTGAAGTTACATCCTCTAAACCCGCAAATTCCAAAGCCCCTTTGTTCATATAGATAACTTGTCTATATTCATTGAGAATTATAAAAGCCGTAGGAATTTTTCCTAAAAGCTCAGTCAAATTATCACTTTTTTGAAAGAGTGATCTATGGCGTTCGACTTCCTCCCTTGCGGCGCGCTCAGCAGGGGCATATTTTGTGCTTAATTTAATGTCGTTCATAATTTTCATTTTTATTTCTCTTGATTTATTCTGATATTTGGTACATAGATTTTCTAAAGAAATCTTCTCCCTCAGTTTCACAATATTCAATATAATATTTTTCTGTTGAACGTTTTCCACATTTAAGGCAAAATAATGGAATTTTTAAATAGCTATCCTCAATAAATCCGTTTTTATGATTTACTTTCTTAGAATCACAATAGGGACACACATGAGGGACGTATATAATAGTTTTATCTTCCATTTTCATCTAAGCTTTCATATTTTAATTATTATTATTTTATTCTTTTAAAAATTTCTTTATATCACAAAATTTATCGATAATAACCATTTAAATTTATCATCTGGTCGTTTCTTTTTAATTTTTTTTAAAACACACTGAGACTATGTTCTTTAGTTAGGAATTCTTTTCTCATGATTTTCTGAAACTTTCGATCCTTGTTTTTAAAAGGTATATCATCATATCCATATATATCGATAGAGATCTTTTTCTTATAGATGTCTGAAAAAGGAATGATTATATCTGAGATGTTCAAATAATCATAATTATCTAATTTCTGCATATATTTGTTTTTCTCTTTTTCATATTCTTTAAGTAATTCATTCAGGTTCATTGAGGAATCACTTCTCTCTTTTTGTATAATATAAAAAATTTTAAATAAAGTACAAATATACATATTCTTAAATCTTTGTATAAAAAAAATATATGTTTTTTTTGATGAAATATTATTTTAATCAAATAAACATTTAATCAAATTTTCAAGCATCATATATTTCAATCAAAAACTATGTTTTAATCACAAATCAATCTTTATGAAAGTATAAAACTCTCATTAAAATCAATATTATTAGAATTGAAAATGATAATCTCTAATAATTTATGCAAAATAATTGCATTAAAATTTTGAATTCTAAATTTTTAATTAATTCTTAAGTTTACAAGTTAATCAATAAAAAGTTATTTTTTCATAATATGACTACCGACATTAATGAATTACAAGACTTTGGAGTAAAAACATAGGGGGGATGTAAAAATCTGTTATTTAAATTCGATTAACTTAAGATTTAATAGATTTCCTCTGCAACAAAAACCTGAATCTACTGTAATGGAGTACAATGCTCTACTTAAAATAATGTCGGATATGTAATTAAAGGAGACCTAAGAAAATTTTAAAAAAAGTTGTTAACTTGTAAACTTAAGAATTAGATATAATATTCTGAAATAATGGTAAAGAGACAAAATCATCTTAATCATTTTTAACTTCTTAATTATAATTTAGAGCCTTAAGATATCGTTCATACAACTCTATTTAAGATGAATCAAGATCTACCATTTATTATGGTTATATTAATATTTCGCCTTTTAATTTAGATTTTTAAGATTTAATTATATGTATAATTTAAAACATCATCAATTCAGTTATTAGCTTTTTATGTAACTTTATAATCTTATTTTAAAAATCATTCAAAGAAAAATATTGAATATTGGTATAAAGCTTTTTTTTCTTTTCTTAATATAAAAGAAAAATAACATGTGAATTTCTTTGTTA
>JAUWHC010000138.1 GCA_030606095.1 Promethearchaeota archaeon
TTTTAATTATTTGAAAATCTTAGCTAAACAACTTCCCTTCCCTTCCTTATGGATAGTATTAAAAAACAATTTAATTCTTGGGCAAGCTTATTAAGTGAGAGCAAAACAGATCGTGAAACAGTCCTTTCACGAAAATAATTAAGAAATTAAATTCCTAAATTCTTCTAAATATCTGAGGTTTTAACTGTTTTAACTAAGATATTTTTAATACATAATTTTTCTATTTGAATTTTTCTAAAAAATTAATTACATTATCAATTAGACTTTCATACAATCTTTTAATAAGAAATTTAAATTAATCTAATTAGAATAAGAATTGGTGATATGCTAACGATCCAAAAGATTTTTCCAGCACCGTTATATAATTTTCTTGAGTACACATATGATGCTCAAGTTGAACAGACTATCTTAGATTGTGGGGCAGGGGGTAACTTTCCCAAACTCGCACTTTTTGCAAACCATGGATTTGAAACTTATGGAATCGAGATTTCAGAAGAGTGTATTCAAAATGCAGAAAATTTTGCTAAAAAAAACGATTTTAGCTTAAACATTACTAAGGGGGACACTATCAAATATAAACAATATTAAATTATTTCTAAATGATAAATTTATAAATGTGCCGCCCTGGAATCGAACCCAAGTCGCCAAGTGATTGCGGAAAGAGATTGTTAACTGAGGTTATCCTATTCTTCTAAATTGTTCTCCATCAAATTCAATAATTTTTCTAGATCTTTTCCTATTTCTAACGCACGCTTGGATAAATCCTGAAGGACTTCATGGTCATTTTCACCCTTTTCCAGTTCAAAAAGAGCGTTTTGAAGTTGTTGAAGTGCTATAATATAATTCCACATGCTCTGATCCGGTTTATTTTTAAATCTCTCAATCATTTCATTAGATAAAGTCATATTGTATCAACCTTTGCTGTTAATTAATAGTAATTTATACGAGATAAGAAGTTCTCTTTTTCTTTCTTCCAATGTGATACGGAAAGTGATTGGGGATTGTTCTTTATTTTTTCTTGGTGTATATTTTATTGACGTTGATAACTTATGGCATGTTACAGCAACTTTTTTCGAGACTTCTTCTTTTTCTTTCCCATAATATTTCTTAACAAATTGTCTATTTATAATTAACTGATTTGACTTGAAATCAAATTATCTGTTAAGAGAAGTGCGCCGCCCGGGAATTGAACCCGGGTCACCAAGTTGGCAACCTGTTTTACCCATATTGCTTTGCAACATTGGTGTATACTGACCACTATACTAGCAGCGCTTTTTAGTATAAGTCGTTTAACGATATAAAAAAGATAGTAAGAAATTAAAATTTATTGCTTTGATATGAGTTATTATAAAGAAGGTAATAAGGTTTAATTTTTTAATTCAAAATTCACTTCTACATTAGATGTAATACCTAATTTACTTGCTTTTTTCCTTATATATCTTATTCTGTGCTCTTTTAACCTATCTGAAATTATGAAAGCTGGAATTATAGGAATAACAATAACCAATGGAAGCGGGACAAATACAATTAATAGCATAATGAATATCGCTAACGAAAGATCATTTGCAAGTTGAGGTATAAATAATTTCATAAATTCAACATAGGACATTATTACTGACACTCCAGCGTAACCTTTTAAAAACTGTCCGTACCATCTTCCAACAGATCTGATTTCAGCGGGTTTATTGGTATCTTCTGCTCTTTTCAAGTTAGAATAAAAAATACCGGAATCCATTAGAAAACACGTACTTGAAAACACCAAACTCGCTATACCAATTGTAAGCATTAATAAAGCTAAAAAGGTTGTTAGATCGTCAATAAAACTATCTGGATCTGACCCAACTGAAAGCGAGATAATCGTTGGGGTAGTTAAAAGCAAGGACAAGTTAATTGCCATTAATGCTGAAAATATACCTTCAGAAAAAAATTTAAATCCTTTAAAATCCTTGTTATATATCCCATATTCCACTTTAGAGCCAAATATTCTTTTATGAGTAAATAGAAAGATCGGAGCAAATACATATCCTCCTATTAATACCCCTAAAATTGATGATAAAGGTAAAATTACAATAAAAATCAACCCAATTTCAATTCCAACATCTGATATTGGGATAAAATAAGTTAAGTTTAAGCCAGGAATGAATTTTAAAAATGCAATAGATAAAATTATAATAAAAATGCAATAGAAGATATAAATGATTATAGGTTTTGAATACTTAGATTTTAACATTTCAAATCAATTATTTTTAAGAAATTTATTCAATTAAATAATCTGTGAAACTTTTTGTTTTATCTCATTATTATCGATAAAGTCTTCTAATTCACGTAAGCTATTAGGCAACCCCTCTCGAACCCCGACCTCTTTGCTTTCTAAGTAAGACATTGCTGTTGCCATCTTAGACGCTTTCTCTAAACTAAACTCGTTTAGTTGGGATATTAGAAGCCCGCTTAGAAAAGCGTCTCCTGCTCCTGTAGTGTCTTCTACCGGACCTTCGTAAATTGAACTGTTCACAATATGTTTGCCATCAGATATAATTGAGCCATTGGAACCGTCGGTAATGGATATTACTTTAATACCAAGGTCTAAAAATTTATGAATCATATGAATTATATTTGTCTCGTTTGTAAACTCTTGAGCCTCTTCTTTATTTAATGAAACTACATTTGAGTTTGAAATAAGAATTTTTGCCCATTTTGGGTTATTTTTAATAATTGACATGCTGGGTGCGGCAAATACTTTACCACCGTTTTCTAAAGTAAGAGTCAGTGCTTTCTCAATAGCTCTACAACCACTTTCTGTAGTTAACGATGTCCAAGCAAAAGCTTTGATATTTTGAAAAAGATCATCTTTCACATCCTCAGGTTTTAACATGTTATTTGCGCCTTTATATGCTAAAATACTTCTGTCCTTTCCCCATTCAGTTTTCAAAATTACTGAAAATGCCGTACAATCGTCATCAGTTTGAATGATGTTTGAAAGATCTACGCCTCTCTTTTTCATATCATCTAGACAAATACTTGCCGAAAAGTCGTTCCCTAATACTCCAAGATAAGCGCTTTTTAACCCCAACATCGCACAATTTGACGCAATATTAGCAGCAGAACCCCCAGGGACAAATCGAACGCCATCGACATTTAGTTTGCGACTATATTCAATTGCAGTGTATTTTTTAACAATTTCTTTATCAAACAATTCAAATCTAAGGATATCTTTAACTTGTAGCATACAATCAAGAGTACAACTACCAATCGTTATTAATTCTGAATTCATTTTTAATACTTCTAAATATTGAATTAGAGAATAAATTAAAAATAGAGTTTAAGCTTAAATAATTTTGCTTGGTAGTTACAAAGGGAAACTTAAAAAAAAAAATCTAATCCCGCGACTTCAATTTGTTTAATTCTTCTTCTAATTCTTTTACTTTTCCATCGGGATCAACCGAAGGTAATGCTCCACCTACTTCAACTTGTATCTCCGCATCGATTTCGCCTATTATCTCCCTAACTTGGTTATCAGTAACTGCTGTATCGAGAGTCATGTCGTCTATTCCATCTGATGTTATCTCTTGAGTCACTTCGAAATCTTCCATATCGACACCAATCTCTGTCATCAATTCTGTAAGTTGAGGAACCGATAACTGACTTCTTAATGCACCTAAGCTAGTGGCAATACCATGCATGATAACGGAAATATCTTTAACTGCATTAGCTTGTTCCAGTTTAAATACCATTCCTTCTAAGTTTGTTCTAAAGTGGTCAATTGCTCTGGCTTGTTTTTTAACTTGAAGATAATTCCGCGCATGAAATTCCGATCCCTCCATATCACCAGCCTTTCTAAGTCGTACGGCTTTATCTCTGGCTTGTTTAGCAGTCATCTCCATCTTTTTCGTGTTTCTCATTAATCTTTTGTTGAACACCTTTAGTTTGACGGTAGCAGAACGAACAGAATCGCTTTTTTTGCCACCTGACAACCATTTTGACATATCCTTGAGAAAACCCATATCTTATATCATCAATTTTTTCGTTATTACTATATAATAATATTAAAAATTCGAGATTATATAATTTTTTGTTGTAGACCAATGTTTACATAATAAAAAAAGAATTAAAATAACTGAAAAATGTCGTTAAAAAAAGTAGAGTAGTTTTCTAACCCGTCTAACTTTTTTAACAGTCAACCTCTAAACTCTCGAAAATTTTCTATCTGGTATAGAACCCGATCTTTCCTGCTTAACTTTTTTAACACTTTTAATTCAAAGTGCAACCTATATTTTTAAATAAAAAATTAGACTTATAGGAATTGTAAAGTAGTATCAAACAAAAAACTTCAAGAAATCAGGATTAAATCGGACTCACTTTTTCAATTATTTTCTTAACGAATCTTTTCCCTATTGTTTTTACTCCTCTTCCAATAAGCTGTTTTCGGGTGATTATACCTTCCTTGTAAGCGGTATAGTCGGCCTTTATCTTTTCCCAATCAGATGCAAGGTGATCTTTCAAATATGCTTCGAGGTCGTCCACATTGTCAAAGATTAGTTCGATCTGAGAGGTGTATTCTTTGATTAACTCGGTATCGCTCTTAATGTCGTCCAATTTGATGCTAAAATCTCTTAACAAGTCTGTAACCTTCTCAGATCGATCGCTCATTGCCTTTACTACTAACTTCGAGCCCTCCTCTGCTTTCTGTATGGCCACAGATAACGCAACATCCTGCTTGTCATATAATCCTTCAGCAAACGCTTCTATCTTCACGAAACCTTCGTCTTGAGATCCTTTCATATCTTGTAATAAAGCAAAATTGCAATTCTTAACAATTTGTTCTATTTTCGATTCTAAATCCGTCAAATTAAGGTGACTATCAACGACAAGTTTTTTCTCTTCCATAAAATCTACCTTGCGGTCGAACTCTCGCTTCGAGATCGGTTTAGGCGTAAGTAAATTACACACATAGCAAATCTCATATGGACTAATCTGGATAGTTTGTTGTTTTCCTATAGGATCAGTGTAAGTTATTATACCTTCTATCATATCACCTACGCAGCTTTCCTGGGCGTTCAGTTTAAAGGTAGGGCTCTCAAATGAGCCAGGTTTTAAGTTACTTATTGTATATTTATCCAAATGGGCCCTTAAACCCCGTGGAACCGATGTTAAAATAATCTGGATGTTTGTGATTACAAACTGCGAATTATTCTTGACTTTTACCTTGTAATAAAAAACGCTTTGGCTCCCCTCAACCTTCCAATCGCCCCCTCTTAATACTTCAATGTCGTTAGGAGAAAACTCCCCTGAAACTCTGGATTCTTTAAAAGTTGTCTTTTTTATTCCCTCTCTTAAAGGTTTAAAGCTGGATTCCTTGCTTTTCTCTATAGTTCCTTTTGAAATTGGAGTTTTTGCAAAATAAATTGTGTTTCCTCTGATTTTCGCTTCGAGTTGTCTTTTAAGTATCAACTTTTCTACAATTTTCCTAAGTTCAGTTATTTCTATTTCTGTCTTCGATTGAATGTCTCCGAAGGATATCTCTTCATATATTAACGGTAAATCTTTTATGTATTGGATGGCCTCATCCTTGGCTTTCTCATTCTTCCAGCAATACTTAACCAATTCCGGAATGTTTTTAATAGTAGAAGCATAAGACGTTTTAAAACGCTTTTTTACCCATTTATGCACGGGATTTTCATAAAGCCCTAGCCGTGTTAATTTATTCAAGCCACTAAATCCTTTAATCTCTTCAATGCTATTGCTATTCAAATATAATTCTTGCAGATTTGTAAGGTTTTCTAAGCCCGTAATTTCTGAAATGCTATTGTTACGCAGAGATAATTTTTGTAGGTCTGAAAGGTTTTCTAAGCCTGTAATCACTTCAATGCTAATATTACACAAATATAATACTTGTAGGGCTGAAAGGATATCTAAGCCTGTAATCTCTTCAATGCTATTGCTATGCAAATTTAATACTTGTAGATTTATAAGGTTTTCTAAGCCCGTAATCTCTTCAATGCTATTGCTATGCAAATATAACTCTTGTAAGCCTGAAAGGTTTTCTAAACCCGTAATTTTTGCAATACTATTATTATGCAAATTTAATACTTGTAGGGCTGAAAGGTTCTTTATTCCTTTAATTTCGCTGATATCGGTAATTTGTCTGAACGAAAGATCTAAAGTCATCAATCCTTTAATCGTTAAAACTTTGTATTTCTTTTTTTTATTGATAACAATCATTCTAAATCACTTTTATTTGTGTAGTTAAATTATTCCTATAAGAATATATTCGGTAGAACATCCCTTACCAGGATTGTGAAGCAATACTTTTAATAAGTCCGCATATTGCGTATATAAGGATCGTAATTGCATATACTCTTTAATCTGCTCTTCGTAAAATCTTAAGCTTTCTTTTTCCACGTCTTCTGCTTCTCCTTTAGGATAATAATCTTAAAAAATAAATATTAAGTAAATAATGAAAAATAAATATTAAATAAATAGTATTAATAAATAAAATAAGTATCGAACTAGATTAGCTATAAATATTAATAATTTTTTAAGATAAACAAGATAAACAATTAATTTAAAAAGGTTTTATTATCATTGAGTAGTGTTGAAAGTAAACTATATCAATATGCTGTTCAAGAAGCACAAGCTGCGGTTGCGTTAGACGAAAAGGGACAATATAGACAAGCGCTAAATAAATATCAAAGAGCCGCAGAAATTCTAATTCAATTCGTACAATATAACAAAAACCCAATAATGGTTAGAAAATGTCACGATCAAATTGAACAGTATATTAATCGTGCTAATGTACTAAAAGTACATTTAAGTGGACCTCGTGCTCGAAAAGGAAGACCTCCTATTGGTACGAGTGAAGCCAAAGATGG
>JAUWHC010000058.1 GCA_030606095.1 Promethearchaeota archaeon
CATAAAAATCTTTCAAGATCACGGTTGTATCTCCAGTATTCTCAACTTCGAGATATATCTCACTATTAGTCGCATTGACTTGGATAACTTTACTATTGGGTTTATTAATTTTTATATCTCCTTCCCTAGCTTCTTCAACAAAAAAATTATTTGTACTATTTGTAAAAATATAAGGTTTATCATCCAAGGCTACTGATTCAGCCTCTACTGTAATTTTTACGACATCGTTAGTTTGAAAGGATTGATTGATTGTTTTTATATCAACCCAAACCAAGTCATCTTCGTGGGCATTTAGTATATGTGTACTACTACTTTTACCCAAATCGAATTCAAAACTCTCGCCATTTATTCTGACATCGGAAACAGTTAAATCTTTCGATCCTGTGTTTTTTATCTTGAAAGTTGCATAACCGGTATCGAATACTTCGGGGTTTTCTATTTGAAAACTTGAATCCAAAGCAGTATAATCAATACGAAATAGTTTAACCATCCCGTTTGTAGAGAAATATAATTGTCTAAATACATCAAAATCGTAATTTCCATCTTCTGGTATGTGAGTAACATATAGGTTCCCTTCGTCATCTTCTCTCGAGTGAATCTGGGCTCTATAGTATTCCTCAAAGGTTGCGATATTGTTTGGGTTTGGTGGGGGGTCAGTTTCAATTCCAGAAAACATTAATTTTACTAGTGTACTATCAAACCATTTTGCTGCTGGCTTTGAAAGAGTACTATTAAAATATTCGCTTTCATCAAACACAGAATTTGAAGCCCAATTATCCTCCTCCATGCCCCATTTTTTATAAGTTTCGTAGTTATCGTTACAAATCCTTACCATCCACGGCCACTTACCTTCATCACCACCTAAATTCGGCCAAAGCATTCCAAAATAGACTAAGACGTAATCTGCGTGCAAATCCTTAAATACTTTAGCACTATATATCTCGTTCGTTTGCATTAGTGCCATTCCCGTCATTCCTATTCGCGTTTGATTAATTGTTCCATTATCGTTGACAGTTGTCACGTTTCCTATTGGAGTAAGCCAATATCCGTAGTCCCACCACGACACGACGACTCCCGTTCCAGGAAGGTTTGTTTTCATCCAGGTTAGCGATTCTTCCCAATCATGAAGCCCTCCTGGTGAAATTTGACTTTGTGATAATTGAGTAGTAGCCATATTAGAGGCATGGATTACTTGGGTGATGCACATTATTCCAACAATAAAGAAAACCGCGCCAATTTCAGATTTCCCGATCATTGTTTTAACTTGACGTTTTCGTTTCCTACTGATTCCTATTCTTTTTTCTCCATAAAAACTACCAAAGATTTTCAAAACGCTAACTATTCCGTAGGCACCTACCAGGCATGCAGCAGGAGCAAATAATAATATTATTCGTATCATACTACCTGTAAAGTAAAAGATCAAAATCAAAAAAGTTGTTAATAATACATCCGCAGAGTTACCTCTTTTGAACAAGAAGAACAATCCAAGAGGTAAAAGCATTAGGGGGATTAAAGTATTATAGTAGAATACGCTCCAAGAACTTGGCATGTGTTCGGCTACAGACGCAACAATATTCAAATTTTCTCGAACTAAAGGACTTATAACGCTCAGTAATCTTTTCCCAAATCCAAAAGGAATTAAATCAGGTGCCACCCATATAATTACACCTCCTACTACAACAAGAGGTATAAGGGCCCATTTTAAAAAGTCTAATAAGCCGTTATAAAATCGAGGATAATCACCTTTCTTTATATAAATCAAATGAAAAATAATTAGTAATAATGTAAAAAGAAAAATTCCAACTAGTTCCAAACTATTGAAAAAGCTATCATATTGGAAAGTAAAATTAAGTGAAAAAACTAATATTCCTACACCTTCGACTCCTGCATACGCTATTAAGACATTTGAGTCGTACTTTTTGAGTAAGATTAAAATACCACATACCATGGGTAGAATTAAGTATACAAAAGTATATCCCCCCCAGCTCAAACCTAAATATCCTAAAAATAAACCGCCCAAAAAGGAATCGAGGATTCTTCCTGTTCGTAAAGTTCTAATAAAGAAATAAAATGTCATGAGAGTAGCAAATATACCAATTGTTTCATTGTCAAAAAAACCCGCCGTTGTTCGTTGCATAAACCCCGGATTAAAAGCCAAGAAGAACGCAGCCACTAGCCCACATCTTCGGTCTAGCGCTTCTTTTCCCAAAAGGTAGATCGCTAAAACAGAAGCTCCGCCCATAAAAGCGGGAAAATAGAAACAAATATCATAAAGGGATATTGGAATCCCAATTGAATTAACTATTTGAAAGATAGTTACTACGGTGAATGTTAACCCAGGTCTAAGATTTCCACGAGCATATCCCTCTGGATACCAACTTTTAGTATCAACCCAATGATAATAGTCGAAAATAGAGTGTGTTGACAGGTATTCTGCGTTGTAATATTGTATCCATGGGTCAAAAGCTTTAATCATGTAATTCCCCGCTGCAATTGGAGAAAGTCGAATAAGTATTGCTAAAATTAAAACTAATAACAATGCCGAGAAAAATAAAACATTATATGTTTTTATTGTAATACTCGCTCTTATACGATCTCGTAAGTTTTTTAATGGTGAATAAATCTTGGACATATTTTCTCTCTAAACGCTTTTAATATACTGAAAATATCATATGAAATTTAAAAATATAAATGATAAATTCCATTAAAAGATTATTTTTTGATAAATTAATTAATCTAAATATTATAACATGAGTTTAATTTGTTCGAAAATTCCGATTTCATACATAAAATTAATATAATTTTAAAGATGAAATTATTAGGAATGGAAAAAACAAGATATCTCTTTAAATTTTATTACATAGGAGCAGAAGAATATTTTGGTTCTCAACGACAACCCAATTATTTAACCATTGAAGACTGCTTACTAACAGCATTACAAGAAAAGAATTATATACATGAAGCTAATAAATCGGGTTTCGAGGTGGCAAGTAGAACCGATAAGTTCGTTTCAGCTCGAGGAGCTACATTTTCTTTTATTACTGAAAAAATACCCATAATGATGGAGATAAATTCTGCTTTACCAAAAAATATTGGCGTATGGGCTTATTCAAAAGTTCCAACTGACTTTTTTTCAAGATATAACGCACAGTTTAGGCATTACAAATATATTACGCCATATCCAAAAGCTATCCTTAAAGACAACTCCATAGTTAATTTTAAGGCGATGAAAAAAGTATGTAAGGCTCTTGAGGGACGACATAACTTTAAAAATTTTTCTAAGCAAGGAAAAGAAAAAGTAAAAAATATTAGAGACATGATTTCGACATCAATTAATATAGAAGGAAATTTTATTATATTCGATTTTAAAAGCAGAGCTTTTCTAAGACAACAAATAAGACGAATGGTTGCTAAGATTTTAGAAGTAGGATTCAATAAAATCAGTTATGAAGAATTTATAGATTTATTTGACCCATCCAAAGATATCTCTTATCAACCTGCTGATCCTTTTGGATTGATCTTGTGGGATATCAACTATGGTAATAATGTAAGTTTCGTAATCGATAATAAATCAAAAGAGAGAAGGGATAAATATTTTAGAGAGCAAGAGCAAAAATTCGCTTTAAAAAAAAAATTATTTAATTTCATGCAACATAACAATATTGGCTAATAACGCTTGTAATTGAATCTCTTCCGTACCTCCTTGGCTTAATCGGTATTCAGATTCAGCTAAGAGCTTAGAAAGCTCAATCTTCAAGTCTTCTGAGATTTGTAAGTCATAAATCTCTCGATGTATATTTTTAATAATATTAATACCCGACAAACCGTATTCTCTTATGATATCGTTAAGTAATTTCAAGGAAAATTGTAATTGCCCTTCAATTGCAGTTTTTATAATTTCTCTTATTTTATCTGGTGGTACTTCACCAGCAACGCGAAAAACTATATCTTGATCGATTTTTTTTGAAATAGTACTACAAGATTGCAAGTAATTTATAGCTCTACGGCAATCTCCCTTCGATACATCTACTAAAGCAATTAACCCATCTGGACTAATGCTTATGTCCTCTTTGTTTGCAACGAATTTGACACGGCTTTTAATATCTTCGTTACTCAAAGAAGAAAAGCGGAAAACCACACATCTGGATTGAATAGGTGGGATGATCTTATTAGAATAGTTACAAATTAAAACCATTCTACAATTTTTAGTGTATTTTTCCATTGTTCTCCTTAGTGCTTGCTGAGCAGGAGCCGTCATATTGTCCGCCTCGTCTAAGATTAGAATTTTGAACGGTATGTCAGATGGAGGTTTTGCTTTTGCAAAATCCTTAATGTAAGTTCTAATAACATTAATACCTCTTGCATCGCTTGCATTTAATTCTAAAAAAGTAGTATTGATCGCCATTTTTCTACCATACAATCCCCTAACCATTGCTATAGCAGAAGTTGTTTTCCCAGTACCTGCTGGACCAGCAAATATAAGGTGGGGCATCGATTTATCCTTAATAAATTGTTGCAGACGCCTTATAATTCCCTTTTGATTAACGACATCTCCTAAAAGGCGAGGTCTATACTTTTCTACCCAAGGTTTGCTATTTGTTGACATTTAAACACTAGTCTCTAATAAAGGCTTATAATAATAATATAAAACAATATTATTAAGAATTAAAGCTTCTTTATTTTATTTCAGAACTTTAATAAACAGAATAGGAAATATTAAAATGACAGACTTTGAAATTACAAATATTAAGTCTCGTTGGATTTTAGATTCGCGTGGAATTCCGACAGTTGAAACCGATGTTTATGTAGGTAAGATTTATGCAAGAGCGGCTGTTCCTTCAGGCGCATCAACGGGTATTTTAGAGGCTCTTGAATTGAGAGATGGAGGAGCTGCTTTCTTGGGTAAACATGTAACTAAAGCAGTATCAAATGTTAACGACATTTTAGGGAAAAAATTAAACGGATTTGATGTGAGGGAACAAGAAAAGTTAGATAAAGAAATGCTTTCAATTGATGGCACTGAAAACAAAAGCAAATTGGGTGCCAACGCAATACTTTCAGTGTCTTTAGCCGTCGCGAAACTAGCCGCACTATTAGACGAAAAACCATTATTTGTTCATCTCCATGAATTAGCATATCATAAGACTCGAAAAGATTTCTTATTACCATTACCATGCTGCAATATTTTAAATGGGGGGGAACATGCGGGTAATAATTTATCGATACAAGAATTTATGATATTACCCGTAGGAGCACCAAGTTTCGCTCAAGCAATCCAAAACGTCTCAGAAGTTTATCAAACATTAAAGAAGTTATTAGCCAAAAAATATGGACCTTCATCAACTAATGTGGGTGATGAGGGAGGTTTCGCCCCGAATTTATCTTTGACTAAAGATGCTGTAGAGGTTATTATAGAAGCAATTGAGGAAGCGGGTTTTTTAATGGGAAAAGATTTTTTCCTAGGAATGGATGCGGCTGCGAGTGAATTTTTTGAGGATGGTACATACAATATTGATGGTAAGAAGTTAACTGAAGGGGAATTATTGCAGTATTATCTTGACTTAATTAATGATTATCCATTCAAGTCAATAGAAGATCCATTTGACGAAAAAGCGTTTAGTGGTTTTGCCAATTTAACTGCAAAAGTCGATAAATCAATACAAATTGTAGATGATGACCTTACAGTTACTAATATAAAAATACTTGAAAAAGCAATTAAAGAAAAAGCGGGAAATGCGTTGTTATTAAAAGTAAATCAAATTGGTTCGCTAACTGAGGCAATAAATGCGGCAAAAATGTCTTTCAAAAATGGGTTTAATGTCATGGTATCCCATCGTTCGGGCGAAACTGAAGATCCCTTCATAGCAGATTTAGCAGTTGGACTCTGTACAGGACAATTAAAAACGGGCGCAACGGCAAGATCTGATCGAAATTGTAAATATAACCAGTTGTTGAGAATTGAAGAATTCTTAGGGGCAAATGCTAATTATCCTAAACATTTTGATTCTTGGAAAAAATTTCAGTAATTAAGTCCATTTTTTCTTCATTTTTTTAATTTTTGATAAATCTATAAACATTTACAGCAACTTTTTTTGTCTTTTTTGTATGGAACGGAAAAGACCTTTCTAAAACTAAATTAAACGGTAATACGTAATTTATGTTCCAGTTTTTTGAGCTTACAAATTTAGATATAAATTTATGAACTTTTTCATTAGCTAAATGAATCGAATAAACTACATTCGAAAAAGCAAAGGCTTTTTGTAAAAAAAATCTATCTACGGTTTTTTTTTGCACTCCAAAAGGGGGGTTCATAATTGTCGTGATATGGAACCCCTCGGGAATTACTTCTCGAAAAAGTTCAAGGTGATTTATATCAGAACAAATAGGGAAGATAATAGACTCTAAACTATATTTACTAATATTTCTTTTTAATATCTTTAAAGCACTGAAATCTATATCTACACTTAATACATAATTTGCTTGGAGATACGCACTCGCTATTGATAATCTTCCAGTTCCAGCTCCTAAATCCAAAATCAACCGGTTTTTAATGTCGTTAAATTCGACTCCTGCAAAGAAAACAATGTCGACAGCACTCTTTGCATCAATGCAATATTGTTCTAACTTAATATTAGGATTCGAAAATCCTTTAGTTTTCTGAAGTAACGAAATTAAATTTTTTTTATTAATCTCAATCGCCTAAAATATCCACGCTATAATTTTATTAATGAAAATTTATGAAAAAACTTAATTGTTCTAATTAATTATAATTTAATAGGGAAATTAAAAGATTTTTGTTAATATTATGAAAGAATCAGCGAAAAATAAAGAAATCGTTCTTACGGGTCAATATTTAGGTGTTGTAGAAGAGTTTCTACCCGATAAACAGTCTACTTATGTAAAAGATGGTCAAATTATTGCATCTAAAACGGGAATAATCAATATTGATACGAACAAAAGATTAATAGAAGTAAGGGATCATCAAGAAGATAATCGAAAAACAGTAGAGATTGGCGATCGGGTAATCGGGACGAGCAAGTTTTTAAGGCAGTATTCTGTGGGCCTTAAATTTCATACTATCAATCAAAAGATTCATTTTAATAGCTCTTATTTTGGAAATATTCATGTTTCCCAGATATCAAAAAAATACATCGAGAGGATCTCAGATGCTTTTCAAACCACCGATATTATTCGAGCAAAAGTAATTGAGCAGAATTATAACGAATATAAATTAAGCACCGTTGGAAGAGATTTTGGAGTTATTCATGCTGATTGCTTAATATGTGGAACATCTCTTAAGAAGATAGGGATAGATAGATTAAGGTGTCCCAGATGTGGAAATCTTGAAAACAGAAAAATATCAGACGATTACGGAAATGTATCTGAAAACTTAAGATATTAAAAAGAACTATTTTTTAAAGGTTTTATTCTTGGGTAGCCGTGGTGGAAGAAAAGTAATACACTTCTATAATTCAAATGGGGAGTTAAATAACACTATTAAATTTCTTGAAGAAATTCAAAAAAAAATAAATTATCTTACCTTAAATTGTACAGTTGAAGGAAATTCAATAAAAATCTCATTGTTTGGTCCTAAAGATCTTCAATATTTAGCAACTGAAAGATTAAAAGAGTTAGCTAATAGATATTTATAAAATTTCTTATCTTATTAGTGTTTTAAAACCAAAAAACATTTATTTAATTCTAAATTAGAGAAATTAGATTCACAGATTTTGGTAGAATATAGGTGACAAAAAAAAAAGTTGGACCAAAGGAAGAAGATAGCGATCTTGAAGACATTAAAGAAGATTTATTTGACAAGGAAGATATAGATAGCCATTATCCCGATGTATCAAATGATTCTGTGAAAAAGGACGAGGCACCTTCTGCAGAAACAATTGAACAGACTGAAAAAGTTGAATCGGAAGAAGAAGTAGAAGAAGAAATAGAACAAGTTCCAGAATTACCAGAATACACAATATTAAAATTAAATATAATAAGTGGTCCAAGTGACAACGATTATACATTAACCCTTGAAGGCCAGTCGCATGGTTTTTGTAATATCCTTGTAAAACATTTGTTAACGATCGAAGGGGTTGAAGTTGCGGCCTATAAAATTACAGAAATAGCCATATCCCCACCTCAAATCTTTGTTAGACTCGAAGACGGATACAAATTAAAAGAAATCTTTTACAAAGGAATAGATGCTTTAAGAAATGAAGTTGCTGAAACCCAGAAATTGTTTAAAAAACTAATGTAATGAATCTTTTTTTCAGTTTTATGAAAAGTTTATAAGAAATTACTGATCATCTATTCTTAATGGAACACAATTTTTTATTAAAAGATTTAAACCTTAATCTAACCCAAAAATCTATAGGAACTGATAAAGGGTTAGCTAAGATCGGAGATTGTATTGTTAATCTTACTTACTCGGTTGCTAAATCCATGTATTTAACGCGTAATAACAATAATAATAAAATTATTCGAACGGGTAAAAAGGTAAGCAAAACAATTTTGGCAGAAGCTTTAAAAGACGCAAATATGAAAAATTTTGCGAAAAACAGAGCAAACGCTCACGATCTCGCAGACACCGTTGAAGCTATTATTGCTTACATCTGGTTTAGTGAAAAAATGGCGATAAAGGAAATTATAAATTTCCTCTCAGATTCTCTTACAGGAGATCTATACGAAAGGCATATCGAAATAGAAAACGCTAAGATTGCGTTCACAAAACTCTTAAATCACATTAAAAAATTCTTACCAGAGAATTAAGCATGAAGGATTTTCCAATAACAATTGGATTTGACGATGCAAGATTTGACCTCAAATCACATTCTAAAACTACAGATTTAATAGGGATCGTCTGTCAAGGTGTTAGGATGGTAAGTATGGTTAAAAAAGAAATAACAATTGATGGAAGCGACGCTACAGAAGTTTTGATCGAACTCGCTAAACGAAACGAAAAACATATTCAATTCATTTTAACTGACACAATTACATTTGGCGGATTTAACATTATTGATTTAGATGAAATTTACAGGCGAATAAACAAACCAATCGTAGCTATAACCGAAAGAAAAGTGGATCTTAAGGCTGTCAAAAAAGCGATTGTTAAGAATTTTCCTAACCGCTATAAAGGAAAACTTCAAAACATAGTTAATGCCGGTAATTTATACGAAACTTTTGTTGAAACGGCAGGTGGAATCTCCAAAATTTATTTTCATTCTAAGGGGATTCAATTTTCTGAGGTAGAATCCTTGCTAAAAAAAGTTTGCGTTGATTCAAAAATGCCTGAGCCAGTTCGACTAGCCCACATAATAGGATATGCCTTATAAAGCTTTCTGTCGAATCTTAAAAGGTGGCTATCTCGTATTCTAAAATTTCTTTCATCCTTTCGCGCAATTCAGGTCGAATAGCAGACATTCCATAAGTCTTTAGCCCTCCTAACCTTTTCTGAACTTCTTGAGCGCTTAACCTACCAGGTAAATCTTGTTTATTAGCGATGGCAATAATTTTGGTTCCTAAGGTGCGTTCAAACCTATTATAAATCTCTTTAGTTTGGTTTACATTTTTCTCGGTTGAATCGCATACTATAACTGCTAAACCAGCACCTTTCAAGAAATCCTGCCACATGAACTTAAACCTTTTCTGCCCGCCTAAATCCCATATTGAGCATTTTTTATCGTTTAAAACGGAGTCTTCTACTTCTAATCCCACCGTAGGAACTCTTTCTTTTTGGACTTCCCTTCCTTGTAATAAGGATAGCAGTGATGATTTACCAACGTTCTGCTCTCCTATAAAACAAATTTTTTTCTTTGTAGAAAACAAAATTAACCCTTCCTAATCAAAAATTACCTTAATTAGAAAAGGCAAGCAATTGCTCAAAAAAGAAAATAATATTCACATAATATGAAATTTTTATAATTAGTTTAATTAGAAAAAAATGAAAAAATAAATAAAATTAGAGATAAATAAAAAAATCAAAAAAAGGTTAAATCTTTATTCCTCTGCTTCCCCTGGCACTAGGTCTTTTACAATCCCCACGCAGGCCGTTCTACCCATATCCCTTACCGCAAACCTCCCAAGTTCGGGGAAATCTTCGTATTTTTCAATACAAAGCTTTTTAAGCGGTTGTAATTTGACGATCGCGGCTTCGTTTCTCTTGAGGAATTTCGGATTGTCTTCAATCACAGCACCAGTTTTTTGATCTAACTTTTTAAT
>JAUWHC010000100.1 GCA_030606095.1 Promethearchaeota archaeon
AATTTCAAAAATATTAAATAATTTCTGGTTTTAATTTCTATTAATAGCTAAATTCAATTTTGAGAAATCTAAAAATGATAATTAGCGTATCTGGGCTTCATGGGACAGGAAAGAGCACGATTGCTAAACTAATGGCAGAACGCCTCGGGATAGTCTACTATTCAACGGGACAAGCGTTCCGAGATCTTGCAAAAGAAAAGAACATGTCTTTAGAAGAATATACGAAATATGTCGAAAATCATCCTGACATTGACAAAGATTTAGATAATAAAGTCGTTAAAATGGCAAAGAAAGGTAATATTATTATTGATAGCCAACTAAGCGGACATATTCTCAAATCCATAGCAGATTTTAGAATACACTTAACTTGTCCATTAAAATTACGTGTTAAAAGAATGTCAGAGAGAGACCAAACATCTTTCGAAGAAAAATTAAAAGAAACAACTTTAAGAGAGAAATCTGAATTGGAACGCTTCAAAAAACTCTATAACATTGATTTAAGCGATAAAAATTCGATTAACGAATTTTTTGATTTAATTATTAACATAGAGAATTTTTCTATTGAAGAAGTGCTAAATAAAATCCTATCTGAACTAAAAAATTTTAATTAGACTTTTTCCACTTAAAAATCATAAAAAATTTATAATTGAAATTATTCCTTAATTTACGATAGATCGTTTATCTTTTCTGAAAAATAAAAAATTCAGTAATGATAAATTTATTGAAAATAATTTGGTGACAAATTATATGAGCGTATACGATATTGGAAGAATTTGTGTTAAAACTTTAGGAAGGGAAGCTGGAAGATATTGCGTTGTCGTTGATATAATCGATAAAAATTATATTTTA
This sequence comes from Promethearchaeota archaeon, assembly GCA_030606095.1. Classification (GTDB taxonomy): domain Archaea; phylum Asgardarchaeota; class Lokiarchaeia; order Sigyniarchaeales; family SOKP01; genus SOKP01. The sequence goes on from JAUWHC010000100.1 coordinate 850, forward strand.
GTTGATGGTTTGACAATTCGCCGAAGAAGGGTTAATTACAAGCATATAGAACCGATAGCAGACACGATTGAAATCAAAAAAGGTGCTTCACATGAGAATGTCGAAACTGCTATTAAAAAAGCAAAATTAGAAAAAAAAATGAAAGAGACCGTTTCCATTCCTACAAAATAATTATTTAACTTTTAAAAAACCTTAAAAATAGAAATCTTGCTGAGCGTCGCCATTGTGCGTCGTTAGCGCTAATTTTTTTTGCAGACGTTGCCTAGCCTGGTACGGCGCCGGCTTGGAGTGGAAAAACATTCCCAGAAAGCCGGTGTGTGAAAGCACTCGGGGGTTCGAATCCCTCTGTCTGCGCTTTATTACTTTTAGAAATAAGGAAAATAATAGAATCAAAAAATCTTTTTTATTAATTTAAACGTCAGGAAATTGCAAAGATTTAGCTTTCCCACCACCCATCATCTGCTCCATTCCACCCGATGCTTGTGTTTGTAGTTTAAAAATTCTTTGAACAAGCGTGTTCACACCAAAACTACATAGAAAATACCAAGCAGTAAAATTTATCCAACCATCTTGTAATCCAATAGTTCTGGCAACGCCGTACACAAGGGCAGTCCATGGATATACCGTAGAACCTGTAGTACCCGCCATCATGCTGCCTATCCACAATACATCGTTAGCATTCATTGGAGACAACGCAACGGGGTTATCCAAGAAAACTCCTCTTACTAATGAAAATATGACTATCATTGGAATGAATGTTAAGCAACTGGGCAACATGCGTCTCAAAGCCATTTTCTGCTGTGATTGTTTTAACATCGAATCCAATCTTTCCCACCTCTTTTTTAACTTCTTGTATTTTTCAGGGTCCGTTTCAGCTAATTCGATGATTTTTGCTTTTTCTTCGTCGTGAGCCTTTGATATAACTTGTTTTCTATTAATTTCATCCGTATCAATTAACCATTTGGTTATTCCGGTACTAATTATTGCCGTTACAGAAGCCATTAATAATATAAAAATCATGGACCCAGGCGGGAAGCTCATCCAATCTAAAAAATCATTTGATCCTTGAGCAATAAATAAAAGCATGATTATATTGAAGTAATCTTAATAATTTTTTAAACTTTTCAGATTAAAAATTTTTTATTTAAAAAATGTATTACCCTTTCTTTTGGATAAGATTCTCATCAATCCATGCCTAGGAAAGCACGCATGCCCGGATACTGCTGTGCTGCCATTTCCTTAGCGATGGACTCGCTATATTGATGGACAATTCCTATTGCTATCAAAAGTCCCGTACCTGAAGTCAACGCGCCTAGCGAATCTGCGAAGAAACTCATTACAGCAATTATTATGCCGTTTAAGATTATTAGTGTTGGGATATATCGCTTTAAAATCCGTTCAATGATTTTATCTGAACTTCGAAATCCTGGTATTTGCATTCCTGAATCAATAATTTGCTGGGCGATATCGCGCGGCGCAAGTCCTGAAACCTCGACCCAAACCCGGCCAAGCATAATGCACAGAAATATAAATATGCCGAGATAAATTATTGCCCTGAATGGATCAGCTAATAACTGCACCAATCCTTGAGGAGGGGTAAGGTAATAAAGTAAACACCCTTGTTTTGGGATTAAATAATCACCACCACCTCCCCCCGTTGATATAGTCTCGAAATCACCTATTCTATCAAGGAACCATGCAGTATCGGGATTTCTAAAACCAGAATTAGGTCCAGCAATAATTTGCCCAAAAAATAGAAAATTGGCGTATAGGGCGTTAACTAAAATAACCGGGATATTTGAAACATACAGTAACTTCATCGGATATTTTCCCTTAAATCCTCTATACCCTTTATAGGCTAACGGGATTTCGACTCTAGTAGACTCGAACCAAATAACTATTAGAAATATGCCTAAAGTCGTAATTCCTCCAAAAATGGAAGGTAATCTATCGTGCCTCCAAAACAATTCAGCTGTATCTATATTAGGATCCGTTAAAGATTGAAAGAAAGCAATAACAATTCCTCTTGAGTCAATAAAACTAAATAAATTCCAAAATATTTGTCCAGCAACACCAGTAGCTATAAATAATGAGACTCCGCTTCCAATTCCCCAACCTTTTTGTAGTAACTCATCGAGTAAGATAATAACGACTCCAGAAAAAAGTAATTGCAAAAATATAAACGTCATATTTTCAAGAGTTAACTCTCCAAAAGCACCTCCGATTATATATGCGATGATATTGAACACAGTCAAAAACATTGCGAATACTTTTTGAGAACCGCTAAACATAGCCCGATCGTATGGATCGCTCATATCAACTTTTATGATTTTGGAACCTAAGAGTAATTGCATTATTAATCCTGCCGTTACTATTGGTCCTATACCTAATTCTGTAAGCGTACCTTTCTGACTTGCTAAAATAACTCTTAACCAATAATAATAATCTGTGGTGTCTTGAGCAACTACTCCATAAAGCGGAATATTTGACATTATTAAATAGATTATTAATGCGAGCCCTGTCCACATTAACTTTTCTTTGAAACTTACCTCTCTCTGGGGCTGTTTGATTTCAGGCATTACCCGTACAAAAGGAGAGAAGAATTTGAGGAATTTTCCTGTCATAGTTTATCCACACAAAACCTTTAGTGAGTTTAATTCTTTTTAATTAAAATAAAAGTTTCTCAATTGAGAAATGTAACCTAAAAAAAATGAATTTAAAAAAAACTTTTTGATTTATTAAGTTCATTTAAGCAGATATTTTGTTTCTTTACAATTCGAAAGCAGTATCGTTAAAAAAATAGTAGAAAAAAATAATTTAAAAAAATTTTGAAATAATTTTTGCTTATACTTTTGCTTTGTTTTGCCGAAGAGTCTTAACTCGTTTAAAACAATGAGCCAATTCCCGTAGGTTCTTCCTCAACTTCTTCTTCCTTTTCTTTCTTCTTTTTCTTGGGGGCTGCTTTTGCAGACGTTGAAGAAGCAACCGGAGCAGCCATCACTGGAGCTGCGGCGGCAGAACTGATTATTGTTTCAATGTCAGCCTCCTTAAGCCCTGCTACTACTTTTGTAAGTTGAGCTTTGTCAACAGTTACATCTACAGCTTTTAAGATTTTTTCGATGTTTGCTTCTGTAATCTTTTTATTTGCTTTGTTAAGCAGTAGCGCAGCATATATTGATTCCATATATCATTTTACACCTCTTTTTTTTATCCAATTATAATTTGTGGTTATTTATTTTATTTAAAAAAATTAATTTAATTACCAAATAAGCCTCCAATTCCAACTTCTTCTTCCTCATCGTCTTCAGGTTTTTTTTTTTTACTTTCTTCTTTCTTAGTTGGAGCTTGTAGGTCTTCTCCAAGTACTATAGCCTTGATAGCGCTAGCATTTGATACGGCTTTTCGGATATATTCTTCCTTCATATCGTCAAAATAAACAGGTAATTCAAAAAGGATTCCAAGAGCTTCTCGGTGTGCTTTTTGGATTAATGGTTCAATCGTTTCTTTATCGATAATGCCTATTTCTAAAGCCAAGCTTCGTGCACCGAAGTACGCAGATGCAATCTCTTGTTGGAATTGTTCCATATCCATATATAGAATTTCCTCAGGAATGATTTCACCGTCGCTCCAAGCGTAATGAATTTTAATAAGCGATTTAATTGGAGCTACACCTAACTTCTTTAAGACTGCTGCCTGTTTTACGTTAACATAATCTCCCGCTGAGTGCGTTTGTGTATCTTCCCTAATCCAAATCGTATCGTTTTGGATTTTAGTTGGAAGTCGGAGCGTCATATTCAATTCACTAATGACTTGTCCCGTAGGCAATCCTGTATCTCCCTCAGTAACCCAAATATCTACTGGCGTTATCTCGTCAGGTTTAGCAGCGACCATCCATTCATTTTCATTAAATGTATTCATTAATTCAAAGACATCTATGTTAGTAAAACACAATGCGGATTGTCCTGGAATTTTTCCGGCGAAGTCATCCAAGTTGTCCTTTTTAGACTCGTGTTTATACTGTTCTATGGCTATTAGTTGAAGGTTCTTTTTTGACATTCTTATTATTGCTTTCCCTCTTAAGGTTTTTCGTATCTCTTGAATTTGTCTATCGTTTAATCTCGCAACTTCTATTACAGCAACGGTTTTATGGTTTTTAAATAAATCAACTAAATGAACGACTTCATCCAATTTCCATTGATGTATTTTTTCTTTTCTGATCACTTTTTTACACCTCTATACCCTTCAAAAACAGTTCATCAATTTTTATTGAATGTCCCATCGTAGTTTTTAAAAACATAGATTTAATATTGTTATATTTGTGAGGCATCTGATCAGCAATGTACTCAACGACAACTTTCATGTTTTCAAATATTTTTTCTTTGGCCATAGATTTTTTTCCTACTTTAACTTGAATAATTGGTTGCTTCTTTAATTGAATTCGAATAATTTTTAAGTATCTCTCAATTGCCACGTTTAAATCGTTTGGACTGGAAATAATACCATATCCACTTGGGAAAGGTTTTGGCATTTTACCTAGTGGTCCAAGGAATCTCGCTAAATATCGAGCTACATTTGGCATCATTTTGTCTTCTACTACGAAGAAATTGTATTTCTTTACAAATTTTTTCTTATACTTTTTCTCTTCGTTATTTAATTTGATTAAACCGTCTTTATCCATCGTTTCGAGTCCAAGATTCTTAGCTTCAAGAAGTATCTCGTCTGACGCAATTACGCAAATGTTAGGCTTATCTTTAGTTATTATGTTATTAGGTAGTATAATTTCCTTATCGATCCTCTGCTTAGGATCTTTGAGGTTAATATCTTTCAAATTCATAATGAGGTCAATTGATTCGTCAAATTTCCTGATTTTATCTTTAAAGCCTTCCTTTTTAATAATCGAATGTTCAATTGCAGCATCTAGCGATTTTTTTAGTAGCTTATCATCAACTTTCATTTTTTACATCTCCCCCTTTATCATGTCGTCATATTCTCCATTCTCAATCTTTTTCTGAATTACTCGCGGGTCTTCACCTTCCATTGTAGCTCCAATTGACAACACTGTCCCTATAACGGTCTTTACAGCTGTTTTGAAGGTTTTATCTAAAAAGATGTCTTTTTTAGCGTTAGTAACGTTAACTACCTGTTCAAGAGTTAAATTTCCAATTTTTTCCTCAGAACTATTCGAACTCCCTTTTTCAGCATCTAATTCTTTTAATAGTAGTGAAGCTGTACTTGGCGTCTCTACGAATATCTCAAACTGTTTTGTTTCAGGATCGCATTCGATTCTAACGGGGACCGTTAAACCTTTAAAAAGCATGGTTTTTTCGTTAACTGCGTCTACCACGTCTTTAATGTTTATACCCGTCGGACCTACAGCAGGACCTATAGGCGGCCCCCCACTTGCAGATCCCCCAGTTACGAGAGCTTTTACAACAATTTTACTCTTTTTACTCATTAAGTTCATATCAACTCCTGTATCGTCATTTCAAGATTATAATTCTAAAGAGTTAAGAACGAACAATTTCGTGTATGGCGTATTTCTTTTTTCAATATCTTTTTTATATCGAAACCGCAGAAAATTGCGTCCTAAGTCTTTAAAAAATATAATCTCGAACTTAGTGAGTTGTAAAATAATTCAAAATTAAAAAATTTTATGAAAATTATTATTTTTTGTTGACATTTATTTATTTATTAAATTAATAATATCATTAATTGAGAAAACAAATAGAATGATTATAGAACTTAATCCATTCAAATTTTAAGAGTATTAAAGGGTAAGCTTGAAAGATGATCCTTTGGATATTAAATAGTGATTCGGGCATTAAATTGTTATATAAATCATTTTTGAAAACAGACGCCGATGAGGATATCGTTTCTGGATTTTTAACGGCCTTTCACCATTTCTCTATGGAAGAATTTCACCAATCACTGGACTCTATAGAAATGGGTGGATTAAGATGGATATATATATTGGAACCTAAATTCAAATTGCTTTTTGTTGCTGCTGGTATAAAAAGTACTAAAACGGCGATTTTGATGGGTAGACTTAATGTTATAAAAGAGGCTTTTTTAAAAGAGTTTGAACCCGTATGGATAAAAAAGAAGCGTAGTTGGAATGGAAATATGAACGTATATTTACCATTTCTTAAAGTAATTGAAGATTATTACGGTCAATGGGAGGAAGTAGAATCAATAAATCAAGTAGCGGACTTTTTTGATATTTTAGGGGTATTTCAACAAATCTTTATTATTTTAAGAAATATCTTAGAAAAAAGAATGTATAACAAATCAACAAACATAGTTTTACAGAAAATAGAAAAAGTATTTAAGCAATTTAGAGAACAAGAGAAATTTAAAAACCAACCCGAATTGGAAAATATAACTTTTTCAAAAGAATCATGGTTTAATATAGTAGATATTAGTTTGCTTAAAAGTGAAAAGGACATAGTTATAAAATTTTTAAAATCAATTCTTACCGAAGTAGTTAAGACATTGAAGGAAGTAAAAGGGAAAGATTTGTGTTTGAAATATTTTAGTGAAGAAAGAGTATATACCTATATTTTTAATAATATGGATCTATTAAAAGATTTAAAATTAGATATGTTTTTATTAGAACTATTTTTGTTAATCTAAATTTAAGTGCAAAAACCTCTATGACGTCTTTGTGTTTTACTCAGAATCTACAACATAAACGACGACCATAATCGAGATTATGTTTCAAATACTCTTCAGATAATATTTTCATAACTTTTTCATAATCAAATTGAGTATTATAATCCTTATTGACTATTTCAGGAATATCTTCAATTTCTATTCCAGGTATACATACTAATCTAAATATTTCTTTCTTTATGTCTTCAGATATATCTTCAGTCATATAATAATAAATATTTTTTTGATTAGAAAAAGATTATCGTATTATTTTTAGGAATTTTAAATTAAAATAGAAGACTAAAATAATTAGCTATTTCTGTTCTAAAATAACTTCATGTGTAATGGTACCTATTTTCTCTATAGACGCTTCCAGAACATCTCCTGGTTGTATTGGACCAATTCCACTTGGAGTGCCCGTTGCGATTATATCTCCTCTTTGCAAAGTAATGAATTTTGATAAATATTCTAAAATTTGAGGAATTTTGAACAACATATGTTTCGTATTAGAAAATTGTTTGGTTTCCCCGTTAATCTTTAATTGAATT
>JAUWHC010000186.1 GCA_030606095.1 Promethearchaeota archaeon
TTAAAAGAATTAGGGTATAACACCAATTTACTCTGCTATGGCATTATTATAGCTCCAAGGGATATGACAAAAAAAAGTAATAAAGTAAAAAAAATCCCTCGAGAAGTTCTCAAGAGAATTGACATTAGTTCTCTTATCCAAGAACAAGAAGTAGAGCTCCAGTTTGATCAAATAAATGTTTTCCTCTATAAGTTTGATTCCCAGAAAAAATGAAAAAGTGATTAGTAATATGATACTTGATGTTCATAACCTCTATCTAAAAGATGCAATTGATGAGATTTTATATAAATTTGATGAATGTAAAGAATGTGGAGATGATACCTTGCAAATAATACATGGTCATAAACATGGTACTAAGATTAAGGATTACATTCGATCAAGCGGTTTTCTATTAGAGATGGTAAAAAATGGAAATGAAGTTATTGAAAAGAGCTTTTCACGAGAGGGAGTAACTATATTCAAATTAAAACTGCCTACAACTTCATCGAAAAGGAAACCACTTCTGAAGTCTTCTTCAAATGAAAAGAAAGAAGAGACGATTCTATCGTCGGAAATTTGTTATAAGTGTAATGAAACAATGATTTTGTTAAAGGATGTTAATTGGTATAAATGTCCTAAATGTGGTAAGTTAAGAAAGGGGTAATTCAGTTAACTTAAACTTCACGTTTAAAAGTTAAATTTCTTACCATTCTAATTATTGCATTGATTTTCAAAAAAAGTTAAAGATTTTTTAATTATTTGCTAAAGTATTGGACAGTTGTTATCTCACGATCGTCTTTTGTAAATTTTATTATATTTTCAGCATTTTCTTCGAAAGTATCATCGTGAGAAATTACAAATAATTGCCTAAATCCTTTAATATTTTGAATACATTTAGCTAAGCTTATCCTTCTTTCTTTATCTAAGTTAATTGTTGGTTCGTCAAAGAAAGCAAAATCTACGTTTGTTAAAATTTTAAGAATTGCAAGGCGAACTGCTAACGCTGCAGCCATTTGTTCCCCTCCAGATAATTGATGGAAATTCTTTTCGTTATTAGAAGTTAATATTTTTACATTGTAATCTTTTTCCCATAATAATTGAGTGTTTTCAGCGTCCATTAAATCGCGATAAATTTCAGAGGCTAACCCGTTGATTTTTGCTAGTAGAGCTTCTGTAATTTTAGGTCCCATTTCGTTGTACCAAATTCTCATAGTCTCAGCAAATTGTTTCATATCGTTTAAATTGGTTATATCTTCTTCTATATTCTTTAATTCGCGCTCTTTAACGTCTAAGATTTTGAATTTCGCATCAATTTCACTAATTCTTTTCTTATGAGTTTTAATTGTGCCTTCTATTACTTTAATTGAATTGTTTAATTCGTTTTTTGTCTTTTCAGTTTTTAGAAATTTCTCGCTGTCAAATTGATCCTCTAATTTCTTTCTGTTCAAAACTTCATTTTCTAACTTTTTTTCAATTTGAATTAGATCTTCTTTTTTTTGATTCATTCTTTTAGTCAATGACGGAAGTTTCTCCGCTATTTTTATAGACTCTTGATATTTTGAATGGCTTTTTCGAGTTTTATTCATTTCTTCTTGAATCGAGTTTATCTTATTAGGTATATCTTCTAAGCCCTTCATTTTGTCTATAATAGGCTTCAATTTTTTGACGATTGGAGGTAAATCTTGTTGAGTCTCCTTTATTTGGGTGTAAAGCTTAGGTAAATTCACGTCAATATTATGTTTTAAAATCGTGTAATTTTCCACATTTTTTTCTAACGCTAACTTTTTGGATTTTAATTCGGTTAATCTAATCTCTTCTGAACGTTTACCTTTGACAACATCCTGTAATTTTTGGACTTCTTTTCCTATTTGTAATCTCTGTTTTTTTAAAGTTTTAATTTCAACGTCAATTTCCCTTAAACTTTCTAAATTAGGTTGAATTTTTTTTAAATTTTCAATTTTTTCGCTTAACTTTTCTTTTTCGATTAAAATAGGCTTCAAGACTTTTTGGTTTTCGACGATCAAGTTTTGAAAATGCTGCTCCAACGTTGCTCCGTCAAAATTGTTACATTTAGTTTTTAAGATAGGGCAATTACCTCCTTTTGAATCCTTTTTATTTTTCTCAAATTGTGTGATTTCAGTTTCAAGTTTAATGTTCTCTCTTTCGTTTTTTAGAAGTTTATCCCGTAGACTTTCAAGCGTAACAGCCTTTTTTTCTAAGTCGGGTAATTCTTCTACTTTTCTCTCTTTTTCATCGATTCCTGAACTAAGTTCTGTATATTTGTCTTTTTTTACTTCTAATTGCTCTTCTTGAGACCCAATATTCGCTATCCTTTTCTGTAGTTTTTCTATTTCTATTTGAAATTCTTCCGATTTTTGAAAATCCTTCTTAAGTGTCTTAAAATCTTTTTGTGAATCTTCAATGCTTTTAATTTGCTGAGCAATGAGTTTATTTGAGTTTTTAATTATCTTTATTTGATGTTCTAAATCAATTTTTTCAGCTTTATATCCTTGTAAACTTTGATTAATTTTTTGAAGGCGAGCTTCTTCGGGAATTAAATTATCATATTTAAAATAACTATCTTTAGTTTTAACGCAAATATCCCGAGCTTTTTCTGCTTCTTTAAAATCGTTATTAATTTGGTTACATGCTTGATTCAAGCCTTCTCGTTTTAATTCTAGCTTTTCGTAAACAGTAATTAATTTTTCAATTTGTTCTTTTAGGTTTTTCAGAGCGTTATAATCTTTAGTAATTGCCGTTAAATCTTTTTGTAATCGGTTTTTCTCTTTCTTTGAAGTATCTATCTCTTTTTTAATTACTTCGTTTTCTTCTTTCAAATCGTCTGATTGTGAAAGAATACCTTTCAGTTCGCTCTCTTTAAGTTCGTGAAGGTGAATATCTTCGGAAATCAATTTAATAACTTCTAAAAAGTTTTTCCATATCTTTCTATAAATATCAACTTGTAAAATCGGATCAAAAAAAGCTTTTCGATGCTGGGGAGTCTGTAAAAATGGCGATGTAAAAGTTCCTTGTGGAACTCCAATTGAAGTTCTAAATACTTGAGCTAAATCAAATCCTTCTTTTAAGGAAATTTGTCTCTTTAACCACTGTTGTAAACTAGATTTATTGTTTACTCCTGAGATTGTAATCCCAGTGAGAGCATCTAAAACTTCTATATCGTTACTTTGTTTTCCTAAAGTTCTTTTTATGATAAACTGATCGTCGTTTAAACCTACAATCCATACACTTATAGATCCAAATTTAGATTGAGGGCGAGACTGGTTCCGTAAATAATCCTTTTGGACCCCTGGCAAAAAATCGAAAAGATTGTATCCAATCATATTTAATACTGTTGATTTTCCCGAACCATTTTGTCCAATTAATATGTTAAGCCCTTCTTGAAACTCTATAACTGTTTTCTTATGAGTCGTTACATTTTCTAATTTAACCTTAGTAATTATCATTTTTCTTTTTCCTCCTCTTCTTTTCCATCGTCAATGTAATCGTCTAAATCTAAATTAAAATCGTCAAACGGATTAAATTCAGGTTCCGTATCGCTTTTTTCTCCATTCAAGGATCCATCTTCTTTTTGTTTTTCTTTAATTCTTCGCTGTAATGCTTCTTTTTTTGCTGAGATCTCTTTCTTTTCTTCTTTCTCTTCTTCTGTATCCTCTTCTGCTTCTACGATAGCCCCCTCAATTTTGCTTGGCCTTTTAAATCCATCAAGATTTGCAATGCACCATTCAGTCATTTGCTCTTTTAATTCTGAATAATTTGGCCTTCTTTGAGTGAGTTGAGCTTTAATATCGTCCATTAAAGTTAAAACTTCGTTCTTAATAGGATTAAATTGACTGTGTTCTTCAATAATCGAGAGTATAACTTCTTTTTCTATCTCATCTATAGTCATTTCATCTAATCCAACTTGTGATTGATCGATTTTAGAAAATAACTCTTTTGTAAATATTCTTACGTCTAAAACAGCGAATTTTTTCTTAATTGCGTTTCGAAGTTTGTTTAGATCAATTTCTAATCGCGAATATCCGATATCGCCTTTAAGACCAAAAAAAACAATTGGATAATCTAAATCGCTTTTCTCAAGAACGGGTTTTGAGTCGTGTAAAGGCACACCCCCTTTCTGAAGTCTATCTAAAATTAAATCAATAGATTTATCAAAATTATCTGTTTTTTCAAGATCTATTGAGGATACAGAAATAAATTTTCTATTAGGAATAGAAGTCGGGTTAATATCTCCGTTATCGCATTCAAGTGACGTTATTTGTTGTTGGTAATATTCTTTACCTGAAATTTCGGCAATAAAAGCACCTCGCGTAAACGAAAGCTCAGTTAAATCGTTTGTTTCTAAACTTCCGGGGTTAAATATCCATGGACTTTCAGGTGGGAGGGCATATTGCTTATGGTAATGACCTAACGCTAAATAATCGACGTTTTCGTGCAGTAATCTAAGAGATTGTGATATTTTAACGCCTGGTTTTCTTTTATCTTGACCTTCTATCCCAAAATGCATCATTAATATGTTGAATTTGGATCCACTTTTAGGAATAGCCTTTTTAATTGCCGGAAATAAATGGGATGTAAAACTTCCATAATAAGGCAATCCATATATACATATATCGTCTATTTCAATCATTCCGCCTCGATGAGTTTTATTAGAATACTCTTCAAATCTAAAAGTTTTAGATTCTTTATTGTACTCCCCTGCTAATAAAACAATCAAATCTAAATCGGCTAAAAAGCTCATCCAAGAATGGGCTGAGTAAACTGGATTATCGTGATTACCCTCAATGCATATTAAAGGAATATTTCGGTTTAATTTCTTGAAACATTTGTCTTTAAAATTTCGAATAATGTGAAACAGTTCGCTTAATACAGAGGGTCCTATATTTTTATGATCAAAAATATCTCCCGCAATTAACAAAAAATCTACTTCCTCGTTAAAAGCATGCGTTAATATCCATTTAAACGCGCGAAAATAATCGTTATACCTTTCGTAAAGGTTATATTGTCTTTTACCAAGATGAAGGTCCGCTATGTGAATAAACTTTACAGTTTTCATGTCTTTCACTATTATTATCTTTAATTTTCTTTATTTTTTAATAAGTCTATACCTAAATATTAATTTTTCATATTCGTGTTTCTCATTTAACACTTTTAGAGGTTGTTCTATATTACAAAAATTCATAGCAAATTTTCTGATATGAGCCGATTGTTCAATAATTTTTCGATCCATTGGAATAAATTCGAAGAATTGTTTACTGGCAATTAGAATAATTTTAGCTTTTGCCCTAGATGTGAGAACGTTAAACCGGTTTAAATTATATATAAATTCGCTTTCTGCGTTTAATTGATCTTTGTCAGACAACCCTATTGACGAAATAATTAGGTCTCTGTCAGATCCTTGGAACTTTTCGACGCTGTATACCGTATTGCTAATTAATTTCATTAGAGGTGAATTATTAAGGTATGTGATTCTGTCCTTTGGTTTTGTCATTTCGTCAAAAATTCGGCGTATTATTAAGCGACCTTGGGCATTATGTGGCGCAACGACACCCAATTTTTCCAACCAAAATACTTTTTCTTCTTTTTCGCTTTTAATATTACACATGTTATAATAACTAATTACTATTTGTACAACTAATTCCGCCTCTAAACTGCTCACGCCTACTTCGTAATTGCTATCGTGGATAATTGTCCCTATAACTTTTCTCGGATCTAAGACTTCTTGTACCCATTTTACTTTAATTCTGTGAATATCTCCTTCCAATGTAAAAGACGCATTACTTGGTGCTGCAATTAATTCTTCGTAAATACCCAGAATAGAAGTAAAATTCATAATTTCCTCGTTAGAGCGATAATTTACTTTTAATTGCATGTTAGGAATGCCCTGTCTTCTAACGTAATAACTAAATAAACTATCTAAGACTCGTTCTAATTTCTTTGGAGGCTTTACAGGTTGAACTGGAGGTAATTGGTTGTAATCTCCTACGATAACAACCTTAGTAAGGGGTTCGTA
>JAUWHC010000415.1 GCA_030606095.1 Promethearchaeota archaeon
AAAGGACTTAAAATCTGAAAGCTCTAATGCGGAACAATTGGAAGCGGAAATATACGGGTTAAAAAGTCAACTAAACGATTTTGAAAGAAGTAAAAAATTACTCGAAGATAACATTCATACATTAAAAAGCAAACAAAGTTCTGTTAAAGAATTAGAGCAAGCTTTAGAGAGCTTAGAGAACAAAAATATAGAATTAAAAGAAGAAAAACAACAATTGAAAGAAGAAATAAAAGCCGCAAAGACTGAGATATTTAAATTTTCCAAAAAAGAAGAGAGAGTATCCGATTTAAAGAATAAAATTGAAGAACTAAAAACAGAAAACATAAATCTTAAAGAAAAAGATGCGCTTTTGTTAGCTAAAACTATAACAGCGATAAACGTGCAAAAAAGAGAACAGCCACCAGTTTTAATAGATACATCATCAAAAACAGAAAAAGTTTCAGATGTGAGTTTAGAAGTAAAGCAAGAAAAGGCAAAAGAACAATATGAAGCTCCACTACAAAAGCCAGTAATAAAAAGCGGTTTGATTGCAACTGATACTAAGACGAGTTTGAGCCAAACTTCAGAACCCAAAGAATTATTGAATGAGTACGAAATACCGATTGCCCCTTCTGAAGAAACAGTTACGCGCAAAAAACAGTGCCCAAATTGTGGAAATTCTAATAATGCTCAAATTCGTGAAGTTGACGATAAAACCAGAGTAATATACGCTTATCCAAAGATGTACGCTAAAATGTATAAATGCGGTCAATGCGGAGCAGAATGGCGATAATAAAAAGCGATTTTTTAGAGAAAAAATTGAAAATTTATATTATTAATCTTTAGGACATAAAGTGTCGAGAAAAATTCTTGATTTTGTCTGGATGAAGCTCATTTCTAATATCTTTTTTAGTTATTGCAAGCGTTGATACTGGTGTCTTCTCGCATAATTTTGTCATGCTTTCAAAAGTATTAAGTCCACCTTTCCCGCCCATTGTACAAAAAAAAGCTACGCCATTAAATCGGTTTTTATTTTCAGTAATATATGTTCTTATTGCAGGAGTCATTCTCTTGTTCCAAATAGGAGTTCCGAGAATCACTATGTCGTATAATTTGGGATCTTTCTGGATTTTTTTAAAAATTGTTAATTTTTCCCTTGTAGCGGCAATGCCTGATTTTAAAAAACCAATAATGTGTCCTTTTCGCTTTTTAGTATCAAGAATTTCTTCGTATTCACAGTTCATTTCTGTCGAAATCAATTCGGCAATTTTTTTAGTTGTACCCGTTCTTGAATAAAATACCAACAAACATTTCATATTAAATGATTTAATTCTCTAAAAATATAAAAAATTACTGGTAATAACTGGCAAAATCAGTTTTTTTCATATGAAAAAATCCTTAACCTTAGTTCTCTTTTTTTTTCGGATGCAACCTAATTATTGTAATCATATTCAACAAATTTGAGAAATCAGTGGTTTTAGGATCGTCAATTTTCGGATTCCAACCGAAAAGCATTTTTGCTGCCCTTCCGTGGTTTACAACGTACCATTTCATAACATTGAGCTTTTGATCCTCATCAGTTACAAACTCTAATTGCGGTTTGAAACGGTGGAAGCCGTGTTTTACCGATATAGCGTCTGGATAAACACGCATATTTTTTATCCACCCCGCCTCTTCTCCTCTACTAGAGAAGATCGTTATAACTCCTTCTATCCAATGGTATTCTAATGGCGTCCTCCTTTTTTTTCCCGTTATTCTTCCCTTTGTCGTTATAATGAGAAATATCCTTCCAATACCTATAAGTGGCAAAATTCTTAGTCTGTATAAAGGAAGGACTAAAAATTTATTTGTTATTCTCCACTTTCTAAGTGTTTTTTTCCTAATATTCTCATCTTCGTGATTTAAATTATAAAGTGGAGAACCTAGTCTTGGTAAAAGTTTTTCTTCGTTTGATTTAACCTTTTTTGAGGGCATCAATCTGGTTCCTCCAAATAATATATGGTATTTGTTGTTATAAATATAATTAAAAATTTTAAAATACTAAAATTCTAAGTTTGAATAATATAAAATTTATAACTAATAAAAGAAAAAGTTAAAAGTTTTTTATTTCTACTAATAAGCCTTTAAAACGATTTATAGTTATTGTTGAATAAATATTAAAACCTTTTAAATGATGTAGTTTTTACAAACTAGCAATGATTTTAATTTCAATTATATTTTTGATAATAGGCTTTATAGGGATGACCATAGGATCTAAATTCATAATAATCGGACTCGAAAATATTGCCGATCGCTTACATATTAGCCATATAATGGTGGGTCTCACGATTTTAGCGATTGGGACCAGTTTACCTGAAATTGCCGTAAGTGTAATGGGCGGTTTTGATAAGCTTTTAGGTATTGATCCAACTATTGATGGAATAGTCATTGGAAATAAAGTAGGGTCTTTTTTAACTCAAATCACTTTAATTATTGGAATTTTGGCAGTGAGTCAGCCGCTCATGGTTAGTAAGTGGGAATTAAGAAGAGAAGGTCCTATGCTTTTCATCTCTGTATTGATTTTTCTTGTTTTTTCCCTTGATGGAATTATTACTCAATTTGAAGCGCTATTAATGATAATTTCGTATTTCGTATACCTTATATTAATAATCTGGAGCGAAAAGCGTTTGGCAAGAGCTAAACCGAAAATTCGCCTTGCTGATAAAGAACGCCTAGATCCTATGAGTTTTGACCCCATTGAGAGCCCTCACACACCATCGTCACTTTTTAAAGATATTAGTTTTACTTTAATTGGTCTTCTAATTTTATTAGTCGCAGCAGAATTCACATTACT
>JAUWHC010000238.1 GCA_030606095.1 Promethearchaeota archaeon
ATAAAGAGTGGGAAACAGATCTAAAATTAGCTTTGAAATTGAAGGTAAAAGCAGAAATTCAAGCACTTTCGGCATTTGGATTTGAATTCTTGACCGATCAATACATACCTGAAAAGCTTACAACCGGAGATTGGATATAATTTACTAATAATAATAGAATTGGTAAAAAGTAAAGCAATAAAAAGAATATAAATATAAAAAATGAAATATAAATTACCAAGATTATAATTCGGTAATTATTTTTTTTAAAATAGCGTCCCTGTAAGTATGGCGCTTCTTATTCTGATATAATAAATTACATGCTTGGTCATGGTGATTTGGATTTCAACCTTCGAGATGAAAAAGGCTTAAGGCGTGGGGAATTAATTGGGGATCTTTCTGATGAAGATTTTAGAAGGATTATTGAGTGGTGTTTTCAGCATATTTAGATGCTTTTACATTCGTAAATATTTAATCAAAAAGCTATAATGTTTTTATTAAAATTATGGATTACAATATTGTAATTAAAATAAAGTTTAAATATTTTTTTACATAATTCTTTTAAAAGACAGAATAACGAAAATTTATAGCATTATGAAATTCCAAATAAAAATTATTACCGGGTGTATCTATGAATTTATCTGATTTTGGAATAAAATTTCTGTGTTTAGCACATCGTATTGACAAACACAATAAGGGATATGTAGATTTTTATATTGGTCCTAAAAAAATACGCAAAATCATTGACAATGAGGCTATAACATCGCCAAGCAAACTTTTAATCGATTGTAAAGCTTTACAAAAAGATTTGTTTAAACAAGGTTACGATAAAAAACGCGAGCGATACTTAGAAAAAATGTTAACGGCGATGAGGACTTCGATCGAGATTATCAACGGAGCGGAAATTCCTTTTAAGGAACAGTTTTTAAGGTTATATGATGTGGCCTTACAGCCAGTTAATGAATCTGAATTGGATAACTTAAAAGAAGAATTTAACGCAGCGTATGGTGGTCTTGGAAGTTTAGAAAAACGAATGAACGATTTAAGAGTGCGACGAACTGTCCCTGAAGGTAAAGTATTTGAATTATTTAAGAAAGCACTCAACATCACGAGAGGGCGAACTAAAGAATTGTTTGCCGATCTCTTACCTGAAAATGAGCACATTAATATAGATCTAGTAAAAAATAACAACAGCAATGAGGCAAAATGGGCTTGTTATAATTGGTACCTGGGTAATTTTCGCTCTCGAATACAAGTTAACCCGAATTATAACATGTATTGGACCGCATTTTTGTCTGCTGCCGCTCACGAAGGATACCCTGGCCATCATACAGAATTTGTTGTCAAAGAACAGAAGTTATATCGCGAGTTAAATCAATTTGAACACTCAATCTTGTTACTAAATTCGCCTAAGTTAATAATTAGCGAAGGTATAGCGAATACAGCAGTGAATATGCTTTGTGACTATCGGGAGCAAGCAGACATTAATTTACGAGATTTTTGTCCAGACTCGTCAAAAGAAGATTCTCTTGAAATAATAATGGCACAAAACAGAGTAAAAGGAAAAATGTCCCTTTATTTGCATAATCTTGCTTATTGCGCGCTTATCGACGGGTGGAGTGAAGAGAGATTAATTAAGTACGCAACCAGCTTTGAAATCTTTAGCCAAGAAAATATAAGAAATCGAATAAAATTAATATTTAATCCAGTACATTCAACTACTGCTTTCTCGTATAATATAGGAAGTAAACTCATAATAAATAAATACGGGGAATTTCCTTCAGCTAAGAATTTTCGAGATCTTCTTATCAACCCGATTCTCCCCTCCGATTTAGCATAGAATAATTTCATTAACATTAGCTTAAAAAAAGGTTCTATCTCGTTTTATTAGGAGTTTAAATAAATTTTATCAATTAATAAATTGATAAAAAAAACTTAACATAATCTTTCCAATTCGGTTTCAAATAAAAAAAAAATAATTAGTTAAATACAATTCACACAACAAACAAAGTGAGGAAAAATGCCTGGTCAAGCAGAGATATTGCCATAAATTGATGTTTTTTGTAAGAGCATCATATATTTCCCTATCTTTTTTAAAATTAATGAGTGTAAAAAATATTTTGAAGAGAAACTTTTTATAAGAAAGAGTGTAGAAGATATTTTTGAAGACTATTATTTAAAAACATAAAGAATTATAGCATTATAACTAGATAAACTTATATGAATAAATTCGATAAATTCGAGGAGAAATTATATCAATTTATAATTTTATAGATGGAGATGAGAGGAAATGAAAATTTTTAACAAAAAAGATGGTGGGATAGTACAACTAATAGACAAAGAAAAAATGAAAGAGTGGCCAATAGAATTACCTCTCATTTTTATTGAGTACATACGTAATAATCAATTAAAGACTTACGAAGGTTTAAAATTAAAGAAAGAAATAGAGCAATATCTCGACGAAGTTCTTAAAGATGTTGCTATTCCAGGGTTAATTAAAGTTCTTGATGGTGATAATTTTGAAGAAACAAATAAAGCACTCGTTAGAATTGATGAATTAGCTAAAAAGAAAATTGATATGGTTAAACCAATAAAGCCATATGTAGAGAAACTGGTAAAAAAGGAGAATAAGGAAATAAGAAAACTTAGTAACTCAATTTTGGAAAGTTTTACTAAAGCAGAAAGAAGAAAGAGATTAGCTGAGAAAAGAAAAATTATGCAAGAAAGAGAAAAAGAATTCTTAGCCGGAAAGATAAGTGGAGAAGAGTATGCTAACGCTCGAAAAGAATATTTAATTTTAAAAGAGTAGTTTGATTTTTTATGAGTTGGAAATCAGAAAAAAAGAAATTTTACGATTTTATCATACAAAACAATGTAATAGGATTTTTTGACGAGCCAATAACTTTAAAGTCTGGAAGAAAATCATACTGGTACATAAATTGGAGAAATATAGCTGAAGATGTGTTTCTATTTGATATATTGACTGATTTTCTTATTTCATATGTTAAACATCTAAATCTTAAACCAGACTGTTTTTATGGCGTTCCAGAAGGTGCTACAAAGTTAGGAGTAATAACTCAATATAAATGGGCAATTAGCGATAATAATCTAACCCCCGGCAAATTTATTCTTTCCATGGGAAGGGCAAAACCAAAAGAACACGGAGACCCTAAAGATAAATTCTTTTTAGGAATTCCTAAAGGGAGAGTGATAATCGTGGAAGATACTACAACTACTGGAGGATCTTTACTTAAAACAATTGACAATTTGCTCGATTTTAATGTAAATATAATAGCTGCTATCGGATTAACAAACAGAAATGAATTAAGAGACGATGGAAGAACTGTCGAAGAGGCTATCAAGCAAAAAAATATTCAATATTTTGCAATGAGCGATGCTTTAGACTTATTGCCAAATCTAAACCCAAATGAAACCATAAAAAATCATATTAAAAATTATTTTAAGAAATATAGTTCAAAAGAAATCAAATTTTAACGTAAAATTCAAACAAATAAAAGTTAATTATTATGTGTTTTAATCAAAACTTAAAAAGAACGCTCTCCATACTTTAATAAGCTCACTGAGCTTTCTATAGAGCAACTTTTCAGAGTTAGTTAACTTACCTTCATCATCTAAAGATAATTCTGATCTCGCTAATCTTAGCATTTTTGACAACCTACTATCAATAATATTTATAGTAAAAGATTTAAATAGGTCTAAACCTATCTTCGGTTTATTTTTATCATGTACATCTTTTTCAACGAATGTTTTAAATTCTTTTATTTTATTTAGAAAATACGGATTGTCTCGTTGGATTAATCTCTGATCGTCACGTTCACTTATAGCGTATCTTTGAACGTCGACATTATCGCACTTTTCGTTTGATGAAATCTTCATAATATTATTTTCTATAAAAGGAAGCGCTATAAAATACTTTAGTTTGTATTTTTTACTTTTTTCGAACGGTCCGAACGCTTCTCCTAATATAGAAAAACCGTCGTAAGCATTTATGCATTCGGTAGTTATTTCCTCGTTTTTAAAGATAAAATTTACTCGATTTAACGAATCTTTTAATTGATCTTCAATTATTTCCATTTTTTACCCACACCATAAAGCTAATTTAATAACATTCAATTCCTTTATATATTAAATATATGTAAACAACAGAAATATAAATGTATTAAATTATTAATAATGCTTACAGAACTTATCCTTTTTCTCCTTTTTATAATATTTTTCATTATTGGGTTCATAATAATTTACAAACAAGTTAGTTTAGTTAAAAAAGGGGAGTTTAACAATAAAGATCGCCTTCAGTGCTTAATTTACGGATTTGTCTTTAGCATGGGAGTTATGGTTGTAATCGCGATGGCTTTTATATTTGCCACAAACACTCCTGAGTTTTGGCAAGGAAGCGTATTTACGCCCCCAGATATTAGTCCTCTTTCTTTACTTATCCCATTTGCGTTTTGTTTGATATATATTTCTTTATACCCTCTTATAGATTTCTTATTTATTGCTTTAAGTTCAGTATCTGACGAGGGGCTTACTCCATTTCATAAATTTATTGGGAATAAAATTATTCATTTATCTAAAAGCAAGATTATTTCAGTAATTATGGCAATACTTCTTTATTTACTCTTTATTATCCCCCCAATGTTATTTTCTCTTGCGGGATTACCTTTTTTAGTAATCTGGGTTTCTTGGTTACTTGGTTACCCCCTTATGATTTTATCATTTTATGGCTCGAAAGGTTATGTAGCTGGGATAACAAACGAGTTCGTTCATATCCCTGAAATAAAACGATCTTCGTTTTTAAATTTTGAAGATAGCAAAAGAGGTATGGAACAATTTATATCAAATCCTAAACCGTATATACTATTCGGTTTAATGTTGTTCGTTTTCGTGTGGGCTTGGATTTCGATGTTACAAACGATAATATTCTTTTTTTCTGGATCACTAGCAATATCTACGATGACCTCGTATTTTGTGTTTGTTACTCTATTGATGGGGATAATAGGCTATTTTTCTCGATTTTGGGGTCGCAAGATTAAATATAGGGGCATTGATATTTATTTTGCAGCATATTTAATGGCCGCAATTGGTCTCAATGTTTTAGTAAATTTTTTAATAGTGAATATTAAATTATTAAAG
>JAUWHC010000379.1 GCA_030606095.1 Promethearchaeota archaeon
CATTATTCAACTCATTTTCAGCTAAAGCTAAAGCGTATGAGTGATTGTAAACGCAAACCCCACCTACAAATATGTGAACTTGTCTAAGCATTTTCTTTAAAAAAAATTCTTTTTATCAACCTTAATAATTATTAGATAACACTCCTAATATAGTTTACATTACATTCAATATTTCTAAAAACTAAAAGTGATATACAGATTTTTTCAAAAAATTTAACTTTTTCTTATCATTATTACTTAATATATTAATTGCAACTTCAATAGTTTAAAATCTCGATAATGCCTTTGGAACAAAATCACATAGAAAATTTTCTCAAGGATAATTCAAATCCTAGATATAAATCTGAGTTATTCAATCTTCTTAGAGAGAGAATTGAAGAGTTATGTGAGATTTGTTCAAAGGATCGTATTCGAAATGTACTTAATCCAATGTGTTATCATCGCTTTTTAATTACGCTGAGGATATTGAATGGATTAGGAATTGAAGACCAACCTGAATTCTGTTATGGTGTTCACAAGAATATAGTTTTTCGGGATTTTAGGAATAAAACGGTAATATACAAGCCAAACGATGCGTATTTGTATTTAATAGATTTTTTTGATGTCTTTTTCCACGGTGATTATAGAAAACTCAACAAATTCTTTTCTAAAAAAGATTTTAAAGAATCTAATAAAATTTTTGACGATAGAATAAATAATAGAGAAGAACACTTTCAATATCTATTAACCGAACATAAAAACTTTATGGTATTCAAGTACGAAGAAAAAGTTCATGTTGCTTTTATTAAGGAGAATTACGCTCTCTGCAACGCTACCCGAGAAAATATTACAGATTTAGAACTCTTATTTGGATTATGTAAACTCTTCGCACGAATTTATTTTCCAGAAATAAAGTTAAAATTAATTCCAAGTAACTGTGTAGAGATTAAAACCATTATTCCAAAAGAGACACTTTTAAAAATTAGTTCTATAGAACCTACAGATGAAGATTCTAAACGGGATAAATACATATGGAATGTTTTCCCTAGTGAGCTTGATACATTAAGTCAATTTAGTAAAGAAATAAACATATATTTAGATAAAAAGAAAAATATGGTAATAAGGTTACATATTGGTTTGGAATCAGAGGGCATCCTCAATCGATCTAAACGCATTTTATTACGCTATCGAGATTTAAGATTAATAATTAACATTCTTTATCGTTTGTACAATGATTTTTACATACTCCATATATAAATATAAAAATTATATAGATTGAAAAATAAAATAGTTATAAGTTGGTTAAAATGAGCGAAAAAAACCAAAAAAATCCAGAAATTACCAAGATAGAAGATTTCGTGAAAGATGGTAGAATAGACGATGCAGTCAAGATTATTGCACTCTATCTTGGTGATTCTACTCAAGAAGATTATATAGAAAGACTTGAAGATATAATCGAAATGTTATTGTTGCTCCATGGTGGGCAAACCGTCTTAAGGTTTCTAATAGAGCATTTAGTTATTGATATTCCATCTTTATTGGAAAACCTCTCAAAGCGTGATTCTGTCTTAAGATATAGCTTTCTTTTACTCTTGAAAACAATGTGTGAAGAAGAATGTTCTATTTTTCTCCCCTATAGTGAAGACTTATTAAATTCTGAAGATCCAAACGTTAGAGAAGCCGTTTTACAGCTCATAATTTTTATGGCAGGAGGAGAAAAAGAAATCGAGGACGAATCCTTGATTGAAAAGATCGCTAATATTTTAACTGATGAAAAAGATTTCGTAGTTGAGAAAGCTGTTCAAGCGTTAAAAATTATAGGTAAAAATAAACCATCCTTAGTCACCAAGCTAATTACTCAAAATGTTAAGGAAAACCCCGAGAACGAGGAATTAAAAAAGGTTGTAGATATTGTGCTAAAATCAGTTGTTACAGTTGAGAAGATCGATGAGTTAGTTGAAGAGGGTGAGAAAAGGGAAATTACCGATAAAGAATTAATAGAAAAGGAAGAGGCAGAAATTATCGATAAGGAACTCGAATTAAAAAAGAAAGAAATAGAAATCAAGAAAAAAAAGTTGGAATTGGAAGAAAAAGAAAAAGAAAT
The DNA here is from genome assembly GCA_030606095.1 of Promethearchaeota archaeon. Taxonomy (GTDB): domain Archaea; phylum Asgardarchaeota; class Lokiarchaeia; order Sigyniarchaeales; family SOKP01; genus SOKP01. Next base: position 2,084 of record JAUWHC010000379.1, read on the forward strand.
AGAAAAGAAAATTATTCAAGAAAAGGAAAAAACACTAAAATTAAAAGAAGAAATCATTGAACAAGATAGTAAAGAAAAATCTGATATTGAAACAGAAGAAATCCCCAAAAAAGTAAAGAAGCAATTGAAGAAAGAAAAATCTGATATTGAAACAGAAGAGATCCCCAAAAAAGTAAAGAAGCAATTGAAGAAAGAAGAATCTGAGATTCTTGATAAAGAAATCCTTCTTAAAAAGAAAGATTTAGAAATTAAAAAGAAGAAACTTGAATTAGAGCTTAAAGAACGCAATATAGAAGAGTTGGCAATAAAAGAGAAAGAGAAAACCTTAAAGCTCAAAGAAGAACTAATAGAAAAAGAAAGTGAATTATCGCAGGTAGAAATCGAATTACATCAAAAGAAAATCGAAGAGAAAGAGAGAAAAATTTTGGAAAGCGAACTTAAAAGAGCTGAAGAAAAAATAAAAAGCTTTGAAGATGAAGATGACTAAATCTTTTAACATCTACTAATTTCTATTCTTCTTCTTCTTCATCATCTGCATCTAAATTAATGCTTGAGTCGGGTTTATTTTCGCTTATAGGGGTTACATATAATCTCTTCACAATTGCTCTTATAGTCTCTATTTTTAAGCTATCAGGTGGCAAGCTTTTTTGGATGTCCTTTGCCAGCTTGTAAGCAAGTTCTATATATTTTAAATCTTCGAGGAATTCTACAATCTGTATCTTATAATCGTTATCATCGACTCCAGATCCATATTCCAACAATTTTTCTTTCAAAAGAATATCAATTTTTTCAGTTCTCTTAATGTAGCGTATTTTTTTAACTAGCTGGTTGAATGAGTTGAAAATATTGTATAACTCTGAACGGGGATAATCGTCAATATTTTTTAAAATGTAAAATAAAAAAAGTTCTGCTTTTTCGTAACGTTTGATTTTTAAGCTTATTTCTAACAGCTCGAGAAGTGCTTGTTCGTAAAGAAATTTACTTTCGATATTTGGAACGATTTTATCAAAAATCCAATCAATTAAGTTTGGTTGATTAAATCTTTCAGCAACATCAATTAAGAGCTTAATTACAGAAAAATAAAGCTTAGCATTTTCTGTTTTGGTAGCTGTTAGAAACGAAACTAACGCATACTTGATTCGTCCCATAGCATCTTCCA
>JAUWHC010000273.1 GCA_030606095.1 Promethearchaeota archaeon
GAAGTACATTTCATAAAGGATTACGACTAAATTCCTTTTCTAATTTTATGCACTTGAACAAATTACCATAACGCTTAAAAAATTCGAAGTCTAACTTATAATAAATAATTTAATAAATAAATGGTTAAAATGGACATCAACTCATTTCTAAGAAGAAAAGGAAAAAAATGGTTGCTCCTTGATTTGGCACTAATAATAAATATGGCTGTTTTAACGTTGATAATGCTGATTTTTCACGTATATTGGGGGGATATTAATTTAATTGTTTCTGATTATGTTGGTTTTGATATAAACCTCGTATTTATAATTATTGTGATCATGTTACTTCCGTTAATTTATGGAGCTGCGATTCTTCATGTGAATCTTAGGAATATTAAAAAAAATAACGAAATTAAACCTTGTATCCTAAACAAAATTTTACCAATAGTTCTAATGTTCATATATTCAAGTTTATTCGCACTATTATTACACTCTTTAGAACAATACTCCCGATTAATTCCTCATGTTTTTGAATTTTATAGTATATTTTTAACAATACCACTTTCGCTCTTACTCATTTTGGGCTTATATCCTTTGATAAAATCAATCCCACAGTGGAAAAATCATTTATCAAATAGGATATTAAATGTCGAAATAAAGTCAAAAGTTATTTTAGGACTTTTAGTTACGGGATATTTTTTTGCTTTCGCCTCCCCGTTATTGTTTATCCCCTCAAATGTGATTTTCGGTAACCTACATCCCAAACCCAACATTATAGCGCATAGAGGTGCATCGCATTTAGCCCCAGAAGACACTATCGTAGCGGGAGAAGTAGCGGGAGAACATGGGGCTGTAGGTTGGGAAGTCGACATAAGAATTTCTATTGACGGAGAATTATTTCTATTGCATGATGATACTCTTACTCGAACCACTAATGTAGAGGATATTTTTCCAAATCGTAAGAACAATCTCGCTGAAACATTCACGCTTTCTGAACTCAGACAATTAGACGCTGGTAGTTGGTTTGCGGACAAAGATCCATATGGGGCTTTAGCTTTTGGTCGTATATCAAAAGAAGACGGAGACAATTACAGGGGTATACAAATTCCCACATTTGAGGAAGCCTTAAATTTCACAAGAGATAATAACTTTTTAATAGATTTTGATATTAAATCACCGTCATCCAGTCATCTCTATAGTGATGTTTATTTTGAAACAATTTTAAACGAAACACTCGAATCGGGAATTAATTTAACAAAGGTAATGATTTTCACTAGCGACGCTGAATGGATTGATTTGATCAACCAAAAAAATGCCACCGATATCTTATTAGGCATGGATATGAGAGCTAATCCGTCCTTAGAAGAATTCGAAATGTCTGAATACAATTATTTAATTATCAAAACGGGTGATGCATACTCTAACGAATTATACAGATCGTTTTATTTAAACAATATCCCTGTTATGGTCTATACAATCGATAGTATCGAAAGATTTAGTCAACTCTGGTGTTTAGGGACGCTTTTTGTTATGACTAACGAAGTACACACTTTTAACGACCTGAAAAACCCAATCTGGTATCTTAATATAGAAATTTATGTCGTTCTTTGGAGCATTATATACATCGCAGCTTTAAGTTCGCTGTTTATTATAAAATTTGTCTTACTTAAAAAAAGAAAAGAATAACATTTTATCAAAATCAAATTTTATCTTCCTTCCTTTTTTTGAAAAAGAAGAAAAAGAATACTATTGACGTCAAAAGAATAGGAATCAAAATTGTAATTGGATTTTCTCCACTAAGTCTGAAGATATAATAAAATATCGTCGAGATTGAGGCAAAGAAAGCAATAATTGACCCGTACTGGTTTGTAAAATTCCTTAAGCGCCTAATAAACATGTATACACGAAAATTCATTTTCTTTATAACTTCTAACTCTTTCTCATCCAACTTTGCTAAAACATCTGGATTTTCGTAATATAACCCAATTTGGGGATTGAATTTTCCATTCAGTTTTCCAGCGCTAATCAAAGAGATAAGATGTTTTTGGATTTGCTGTTTTTTTATTTTTAATTCATTCTGTAAAAAGCTTAACGTAAGAAATTCGTTAGCAACAGCTTTTATTGCCATTTCAACATACGATTTTATCACCAACTCTTCTAAGGATTTAACTTTCTCCCTTAAAATATCGTTAAACTCTTTTATAAAAAGGTCAAAATTGTCAATTATATGTTTATTTTTAGTTTCAAAATTATTTGATTGTTTGTTAAATTCTTTAATTAGCTCTTTGTTTCTTTTATTAGCATCTTTTAATTCTTGTTCAATGTTTTTCTGTCTTTTATTTACTTTTAAATATGCCCTTTTAAATTGTTCTGTTTCAATATAATCTTCAACCCTCGCTTGAAGGGTACCTAATAATTGACTCAAATGAATTTTATTCCTGTTTATATTGGTCAATAATTTGCCGCGACAAGTCTCAAACCTAAAAGTATTTATCTGTACATCAATAAGAAATACCTTTTCTTCATACATTTTTAATGTTTCTTTCTTTTTTTTAATGTAGAATTCTCTTGCTTCCGTCTCAAATTTTCTTGATTCGTAAGTTTTATTAATAATAAAATTCAACTTTTCTTCGATCTTTTCATCAACTTGCTTTAATTTACTTTCGACTTTATTCTTTCTACTTTCAAGAATTTCTCTCATTTTATCGTAATTTTCAATCTTTTCTAAGTCTTCCGAGATTTTATCAAATTGATTATTTACTCCTATTTGAAGGGCGTTATATTCGCTGCTTATAAAAGTTAGTAACTCATTAATGAGTATTAAATTCTGTTTTATATTTTCTATTGCTAACCGATTATTACTGATAATTGAGTTAACACCTTTTTTGAGCTCCATGTTTTCGATTCTTGCTTCGTCAATATTTAACTCATTAATCTTCACATCGTATCGCTTATTAACGTTTTCTTCTAATTTACTCAGATCATCAATTCTATTCTGAATTTCTAACAAATTAACTCCTAAAGTTTTATTTTTTATACAAGAATCATAAAGTGCTAAAAATTTTCCAATGGATTCCTGGGTTTGTTTTAAAATCCTGTTTTCTACGTAATTTTTTAACTCTCGACTCTTGTAATATTCCTCTGTGTGAACTATTAGTTCCTTTTTATCTTCAAATAAATCTCCTTGTAATTTGGAAATTTCTATCAAATTTTTTATCCTTGGGATTACGGCTTTACATTTAAGGTCTAATTTGCTAGCTAGCTTCTTAATATCTATTTTATCTGTGTTTTCCTCCTTACTCATAAATACTATTTCGTTGGAAATTATATTGTCTATATATTCTTCTTTTAATTTGGTTATTTCTTTGCTTAAAAAATCTTTAAATTTATTCCACTGTATTGTCGTAATCGAATTTTCTTCAAACTTATCAACAATCTCTTTTAAATTAATTAACTTTTTAGAAAATTTCTTATTATACGCATTAAATTCAATAAGTATCTTGTCAAAACCGTTAACTACATCGACAATTTTTTTAATTCTATTTTGATCGAGATATTTTTTATAGCTCTCTAATTTTTCTTTGAAGTTTTTAATTGTTCTAGATATAAAATTATCAAAGTCTTCAATTTTCGCTCTATTTCTCTCTTCAATAACTTTTTCCTTTATAAATTGCACTTGTTCAGCTACTAAATCAATAATGTTTTCTTCAAGACGATCTAACTTCTCCTGCAAGTATTTATAGAGAAGGTAAAGCTTTTGTTTGAATTTTATTTCCTTTTTTACAATCGTTTTTAAATCTTTAATTTCTTCAGTTTTTTGTTTTAATAAAATATTGGCTTCCTTTTTGATTGTTTTAAACGCGTCATGAAATTGATTATTAATAACTTCATTTTTCACATTTTCTTTTATTTCTAATATCCCCGTTTGGATCTTATCCTTGACATTCCCGATTCTTTCATTTAATTCGTTAAAAAATTGGAATCCATTCGTGTAATCTGCAAAAATCGAATCAAATTTCTCCTTAAAATTAACCCAACTATTAATTATTTTTCTATGTTTTTTGGCTACTTTTTTTTCCTTTACTTTTATTTGGTGAGAAATTTTGTAGACGATTGCATCGTATTTATTAATGTTTTGCGATATCTCGTTAAACGCTTGGATGATAAGATCAAATTTTTCCTTACTATACCCATCTTCAAGAATTTCTACAACAAAATTCTTAAAAGAATTTAATTCGCGGTTTATATAATCTTGAATATTATATACCTTAGTATCTAATTCATCTAAGATAACAATATACTTTTTTAATTGCTCTTTTTCTTGAATTCTTCCTTGAAGATATTTATTTAATTCGTTCATTCTATTTTGCAAAAGCGAGTAAGCTTTGTTCCATTGCGATATTTCAGACCCTAATGTAGCTTGTAAATTAATATAAATTAATTCTTGATTAAACCCGGTTTCAATGTTTTCGTTTAAGAAATCAGCTTCCATCAAAGCGTCTCGCATAATAAATTTTAATCTTTCTTTAGCAAACTCAACTTCGTCTATT
>JAUWHC010000203.1 GCA_030606095.1 Promethearchaeota archaeon
CATTATCCACTTAGTTACTTTGCATCCAATGGCATTAGCGATTTCGTATAGCGATTGATAAGCAGGATATTGAACGATCACATGATCTCCTTTCTTTAATAAAACATTCATAAAAACAAAAATACCTTCTTGAGCTCCAGAAAAAACAATTATCTCTTCTGATTTGATATCGCTATACAACTTAGAAATTTCTTCTCTTAATAAAGGATTGCCAAGGGATTCAGTATATCCTAACCAGACCTTATTCAATTCTTCTAATGAATCTTTATCTAAATCTAATAATTCATTTACGCTAAATGATTCGCAATCTGAAGAACATAATAGATATTTTACATTAAATTCATACTTTGCAAAATATTCTTCTAATTTAAAGTCCTTAATTCTCATTTAATTAAAGAATTAAGATTGGTAAGATTTAAAACTAGGTAATAATATCGATAATTTTTTCAATTTGTTTGATTGTGTTTTTAACAAAATTCAATTATATTTTGTCGATAAATATCAATATTATTGCCGAATCCACGACATTCTTCACAAATAAAGAGAATAAATTATAACTTACATTATAATTACTTGAATTTTTTACTTTTTTGTTCAAGTATTGAAATGTAAAGAACAAGAATTGATCCAATACCGATTCTCTTAAATCATTGTTTTCTTGATTGATTTTTTTTTCTAACTCTTTTAATTCTTTTCTAAAATCATTACTGAAAATAATTAATTGCTGGCGTTCTTTAGTATGATTCTCATATTTAATCTTCGCGTTATTTAAATAATTATCAAGATTATATTTTTCCTTTAGTAAATCTTATTTAATAGGAATTCTATTAATTTCTAAAAATTCAGTTAATACTTCAATTTTATTTTCTTATTCTGCTCTTTCTCTCTTTTTCCCTTTTATTTGGTCAGATAGACCTGCTTCCTTATTATCATGAATGTTAAATAATACTTTAAATACCTGTCTAAATTTTATTTTTTTATAATGTTCATATTCATAAAGAAAATGTATATCATCGTTGATTCTATTTTGATTTAAATAACAAAACCATATTAGATCTCTGAAACTCATAATATCAATGCCAGAAGATATCCCTACTAATGATTCTTTTAATAGTATACTCCATAAATTTAAATTTTTCATTAAAAATGAGCTAATTAATTCTTTACTTTTTAGCTGTGAGGGATATACCTCGCTTTTACGATGAATTGCTTCTTAATTATCAATAGAACAATGATGTATTATTATTTTCTATATTTTTTCTTGTAAAATAGGAAAAATGTTATTAGCAATAAAATACTCAAACCGCATATTCCCACAATAATCAAAGCTGTGATTTTTGGATAGTAGCTCGTAATTTTATAAAATATATATCCTTCAGAATTTTTAAGAAGGAATGTTTCTAAGTTTCCTTGGTCGTTATAAGTTGCTTCTGCCGAATAATTTTTTATGCCGTTTCTTTTAATAATTAGTGTATTTCCTTGAATGCTCACGTTATTACATTCAAGTGTTCCAATTAATGTTGTTAAGTAATCAATAATAGGGGTTCCTATTGAAAATCTTTCTAAAATAAAGTGCCATAAAAAATCGTCTCCGCTAAGAATTGGAAGGGAATAATTTAACGATTGTAAAGTTGTATCGTTATTTACAATAAAAGCAAATTCATTATATTCGTCCAAAATCTTACTAAAATTTTCTGGATAACGTAATATTATTGAATTCTGTTCCGTAAAATCAGAAAAGTTAGAAAAACCATTTAAAGTAAAGGATCTAAAAACGAAAGATGTTTGCCAATCGAAATAGTAATTACTAAATTTACTCGTAATATAAGCGTGATTATATCCATAATCCCGAATTGCTATATAAGTAGGTAAATAATCTTTTGGTATCATCAGATAGCGAAACAATCCAGCATTATTAATATCATCTTGCCACCACTCTAAAACAGTGATCTTGCTTTTAGCACCTACTCTATCAGCCTCTCCTCCAAACCAATCATTTGGACTAGAAGTTACATTCACTGTGGCGTTCCAAGCTTGCTCATCGTAATAACTTATCTCCATTATCTGTGTACCTTTTTCTAACGCAAGATTATAATTTTCATACGCGTGTAATTCCATTGGTGAAGTTATTAAATTGAAAAGAATTATTCCAAGCATTAAAAAAAAATTAATAGTGTACTTTTTATTTGTTTTTTTTATTACCATCTATTTAACACATTAAAATTTATTATTTTTTCTAAAATTGTCTTCTTTTATACAATATAAAAGCTAAAATAAAAAATGCGGTTCCATAAAAGGATAAAGATATTATTGCTTGTTCTATAGTTGGAAAAAACCATGTACCATCTGTAACTTCATATCTCTTCATTGTAGAAAAATCGGGGTGTAATATAGAATAAATTATCTGATAAAGATACACAAATGAGTAAATAGGTTCAACTTTAAAATTAAACATCATAATTCTATCAATAATAAAAAACCCAATAAATATCAATCCGTTTACTACGATTATTACCGGAAGCTCAGAAGAATTAAAAGAACTTAGAAACGATATTAAACTTGCTAAAGCCAGAACGTACAAAATAGCAAAACCATAACTGAGAGATATAGTGTTGAGTAGAAGTCCTCCATAAAAATAATACCCCAACAGCGCCATAGACATATATTGAACGCTAACAATTCCAATTACTAAGATTGAGTAAGCTATATATTTCCCGATAAATAGGTGAGATTTTTTAATCAATGGAAACAAATTTAAACCTGTTTTTTTACTATAATCAGAACAAATAATCCCAGAAAAAAAAAGACTAGACGCAAAAACTAAAATTAATAGAAAAAACATTAATGCTGACACCAAAAAATCATCTTGATAACTTGGTAATGGTCGCATATCCGTTACATAAGGTAAATAATTGGTCAAAATTAAGAAAATAATTGTAAAACCTGAAAAGATATAAAATTTCCTGATATTAAGCTTGACTTCAAATAGTATTGTATGAAAGATGGGCTTTTGATTTAAGTAAAAATTATTTAATTTTTTCATCTCTTATTCACCTCTAATATTTCGTCTTTGTTGGTGTTTCATTTTCGCTTATCATTTGAAAATATAGCTGCTCTAATTGAGATGTTCTTAGTTCAGAATAAGAATTTATAGTAAAATCTAATTTGAACTCGTTTACTAAGATATTCAGAATTTCTCCTTTAATTTCTTTCAATCCGTTATAATATATTCTGAACTGACTTTTTTGTGGATCATAAATAATTTTTTCATTGTAGCTCATCTTTTCTAAATCAGTTTCCAGATAGGGCTTAAGATATGAGTTCATTTTTTTTATCAATGGTTCTACTTTTTCAGGAGTTATAGGGTTAATGATTTCACATATTAATTCTTTTGTCTTCACTAATTGGCTTAAATTTTCTATTGAGTCAAATCCAACTATCAAACCATGATTTATTAATGCGATTTTATCGCAGATTTCTCCAATTTCGTATAGCATATGGGAGGAAAGAAAAATAGTTTTACCTTCTTCTTGAAGAGATTTAATAGATTCGCGTACTTTCACGCGAGCATTTGGATCCATTCCAGTTTGAGGTTCGTCCAAAATAATAATTTCTGGATCGTGAATTATAGCGGCAATAAACCCCAATTTTTGTATCATTCCTTTTGAAAAAGTTTTAACCTTCTTATATTTCCAATCAATTAAGTCGAATTGGTTTAAGAGGTAATTTATTCTATCCTTTATTTTATCCTTAGGATAATTCCTAATGTTGTTAATATATTTTAATAATCGATAAGGAGTTGTATTAAGAAATTGAGGGATATCTATTAAAAACCCCATCTCAATTAAATTTTTAGAATTTTCAAAAGCATTCTGCAATTCTCCTTGTTTGTTTTTTATCATTATTTTTCCGGTATATGGTCTAGCTAATCCAGCAATAAGTTTTAATGTAGTTGTTTTTCCCGCTCCATTTGGTCCTAATAGCCCTATTATCTCACCATTATAAACTTCTAAATTTAGATTATCAAGCACAAGCAATTTTCCGTATCTCTTACTTAAGTTTTCTATTTTTATAATTATATCAGACATGATGATAGACGATTAATCATTTTTCAGAGATTGAATAATTTACCCATAACACACTTTTTTAACTTAATATATTGTTCTTCTAAATTAAAATTAATTGAAGTTTAATCTCATTTATACACATCCCTTTTCTATTAGATAATGAATAATTATCATCATAATCACTAATTAAAAAAAAAAGGATTTAGAGTATACAACTTAGGCTAAATTGTAATTTAATAATTTACTTCCATATAATCGACTTTTAAAACACCTCCATGCCACCACTCGAGATTGTAAAACTGTACATAATCGACTATTTTATTATCTTCTAAATCATAGATTACTGTCTTCGTAGAAGTTCTATATTCATTATATAAATCATATGTGTCATCGGTATATACTATCTTTACATCTAAAACGTTTCCTCCCGTAAATGAGAATTCCATTTCAAGTTCGTTACCGTCGCCAACATCCAACTTTGTTACAAAATAAACCTTTGTCTTTATTTTATGTATAGGGTAACCATCTGTCACACCTGTCCACTTCACCACAACATCGTCTTCATATTTTATATCATATAGTGTTCCTGTTTGTGTTCCATAAGTATTATTTATTTCTCTTGGTAAAACCGTTCCACTAAAAGCAAGAGTAGATGGCAAAATCGCGATTAGAGCCACTAATCCAAATGTACTCAATAATAATAAAGATCTTTTCTGTTTAATTTTTTCCACCTTTCTTTTTTTTGATTTTTGATAAATTTATTGTAGAGCATAAATCTAATTACTAGACTACTATTTAAATTAATAAAGTAAATTTATAGATATATGCATATTTTGAATATATTACTTTTTTTAACATATTAATTCAATCGGTCTGTTTTCGTGGACTTTAGAAGAGATAAAGATTTTTCTAAAGATTGAGCGATTTTTATACCACGCTCAGTCAACTTAATTTCTGTTCGATTTCTCGGACCAATGTCTTTTATAACATCAATTAATTTAAAATTCTTCAATATTTCAAGGCATTCATTTAAAGAATTATTACTTAATTCTAATGACTTTTTTAATTTATATTTTGAATCTATTGAATTCTGATTATTTAATAATAATAATAAAATTCTCACAAAACCTTTCTTTTCAAATAATATCATAAAAGAGATAACATAGAATTGAGTCTATTATTAATTTTAAGAAACCGAAATATAAAAAAGTTCTTGTGATTTTTAGTACATCTAAAATATATTCAGTGTGATTGAATTTTTGTTAGTCAGTTAAGGTTTTTAAAAGAATAGTTTAATAAGGTTATCTGGTCGATTTTCTTTTATTTCCTACGATAAAGTAGAAATCGTAAATTCCCGTTCAATATACTAGGTGTCTAAGTTTAGGTTTTGTCAAATTATTCTTCCTTACAAAGAACCATCAATATTTCATTATCATTAGGTAAAATTTATGAAAAAGTATATTGAAAAAGTATAAAGTATAAAGAAGAATTTTTAAGGTTGTTAAATGAACTTAATATCTTATTTTAATATCTAATATTCTGTAAGAAAAATTAAGCTAATTCAATAAAACATTGTATCTAGTTTTTCTTTCAATTTATGCGGTGGAAATTTAGGTTCTCTATCGAAAGTTAATAAACCATTTATTTCCTGGAACTGATCGTAAAGTTCAGTGTAACAGAAGCCTTGAATCCATT
>JAUWHC010000160.1 GCA_030606095.1 Promethearchaeota archaeon
ATATCTCCTTCTTGAAGAGTTTTCCAAAGATTGCTTTCAGGAATTCCAAGTTCTTTTGCCCTATCTGGGTTGAATTTTCCATTGCGAGGTTTTTCTATAAACGAATAGGCGTAAGTTAACACGGAATGTTCCACTAATGCATATTTGAGAAGGTACCTTTTTCCATCAAAAATGATATTATTTTCAAAATTAAGTTCTCTTTTAGAAATTTCAGAATCTAAACCTTCGAATTCTATTAGTTTTTTTTTTTCGTGATCTATTTCAACGATTTTAATAGGATAATTTGCTTTTAGTCCGAGAATTTTTCTATGAACAAATAAATAAAGAAATAAATTCCGAGGTCCAAAAATAGTAACGGGAGCCGTTCTTTCAATTAAACCAAATCTAAATAAAATCCCAGGAAGCCCGATCACATGATCTCCATGAAAATGCGAAATTAATATTTTTAAAGGTTTATTTAACTTTAGACCCGCTTCAATTAGCCTTCTTTGAAGGTCTTCCCCACAATCAAATAATAAGAGTTCGTTTTTATATTTAAGAGCTGTTGAAGGAAGGTTCCTATCGCGAACAGGAATCGCCGCGGAGGAACCTAAGATTATTAATTCCATCGAAGTTCATTTAATATTAATTATTTACTTTTTCTTAACTGCGAAATTTCAAGCCGTTGTTGAATATTTTGCTTGCTCAGGTCGTCAACTAAACTTTCGAGTTCTTTAAACCTTAAATTAATATCCGGGTTTATTGTTTGTGTTGTATTTGCCTGAGTTTGAATTTGAATTCTTAAAAAATCTAACTCTGCTTCAATTTCATTTGATTTTTGATCTTTTAGTTTGAATTGGTTGTTTAAATCTTCGTATTTTCTTTTTATACTTATAGCTTCGTTCTTAATCGTAGTAATTTCTTCTTCTTTCGTTTTTAACGCGGTTTTTGATTCAGCTAATTGTGTTTGTAAAAAGCTTGCCATATCTCTTTGAATTTTCAATTTGCCTTCAACATCTCCTTGAGGGATGTTAACAGGGGGAGCTTCCTGATTTTGCCCTTCTTTTGATTTACTTATTTCACTTTTAAATTCTTCCACAACTTCTTTTAAAGCAATTGATTTTGCTTCACCTTTCTTGCCCTTATTTTTTTTCTCGTATTTAGTTATAACCTTTTTTAATTCATCATTTTGTCTTTTTGCTTTATTAAGTTTTTTTTGCAGCTCTTCTAGTAGATTTTTCGTAACATTATTATCAACTTGGTTAGTTTCTATTTGAGGAGAGCTATTCTCGATCTTTTCAGTTAAATCCGTAATTTTATCAGTTAATAATTCAATTTTTTCATCCTTTTCTCTTAGTTTTTCGTTATATTCGTCGCTTCCAAAATCTTTACTCTTCAACCGCCTAATTAATGATTCTTGTTTATTTAATTTATCTTGCAATTCATGAAGTAAAATATTAAGCGGGGGTTTGTCCTTTTCTCTTAGATCTTCTACGCTAATAACAGAAGAATCAGTTGTTCTCCTAACAAGATCATCGTGTTTTTTTTTTAATTCCATTTTTTCTTTTCTTAAAAAGCCCATTCGATTCTTTAGCTCTCGTATTTCTCGATCCTTAACATCTATTTCAATATTTAATTTTTCTTCTTTCGCTTTTTTGATTTTTTTTTTCGGAGCATTTTCATCGAACATTTCCTCGTATCTTAGAACTTCTTCTTCAAAGCCTTCAATTTTATCTAGGTAAAGATTAATTTCATTATCTTTTTTGCTTAATTCTGACTGTAAATCGATTATTTTCTTGCGTAAGTTATCTTCTTCTGTCATCTTCGCACCTTACCATTTATTTAGAAAAAAATGTATTATATATATTTCATTAATTCCACTTTTTTTAATCTTTTTCTTTCAAAAAAAAGATTAATATATATCGAAGTCTTTGATAGTAAATTTCTTAATCTTCCTCAATATTGGAAAAAGACTTAAATAGTTAAAAAATAAGAAAGCGATAAAAAGTAGACCAATAATAATGAAAGGCGTTGAGATATTTGGTAAAGATACTCTTTCAAATAAAACTAGCGAATTTAATATCATTCCTATACCTAAACTCAAAAAAAGCGATGGTATAATTACATAGAGAGCTTCTAAGAAAAGAATTTTCTTAATATTTTTATATTTCGAGCCAACAGCCTTCATTATCAGAAAATCTTTAGCTTTTTCTATAATACTGCCTTTTTGATAATTATATAAAGAAAGAATCGAAATTATAGCCATGAAGATAATTAAAAAAGAGGGATATAGTGTTAAATTATTTAAAAATTGCAAGTTATCGTTAAAAGTTTGATTTAGGTTGATATAAGTGAAATTATCTCCAAGATTTCCACTAATAATTAATTCAATGTTTTCTATAACGCTATCATATTCGCCTGGTCTTATTTTTAACAAAAGGAGATTAATATTTTGCCCACTAAAATTCAAATCTTCTTGCATAACCTCTAAATCTATATATCCCGCAAAACCGCTATAAAAACTATCCAGGACAACTCCGGAAATGTGAAATGTATGTCCTAACCCTAATTCCTCAACTCTCAAGCTCTGTGATAATGGATAATCAAAAAAATTATAGCCTAATCCGTCTCCAATTATCATGTTTATTGAATCTTCCTGAGCAAAATATTCGCCCTCAATTTCAAAATCTTGTATCATTTCGCTAATATTAACTCCTACGATCGGGATGTTCCCAGAGCGTTGTTGACCTGCTACTAAATAACCTCCATCTACGAGATAATGATATCCATCTAACTCAGAAAAATTAAAAAAATTAATCAGACGCTGATCTATGCTCTCAACTTCAGTAATACTATTTAGTTCTTCAATATCAGAAAGGTTAAACATGTAATTTGGATTTAAAAAATCAATACTGTTCTCAGTTATAATAATATCCGGATTAGAAAACATGCTGTACATTAAAGAATAATTTTGTATCACATCTCTATGACCAATAGCAATGATATCTTCACCCTGAGACTTTCGTATCCATTCTTGAGAGGAATTACTCAAAACGATATTCCCTAATCCTAAAGTAAAAATTACTAAAGAAATTACAGAAAAAACTATTAAATACCTCTTAAATTCCCCTTTTCTCCTGAGTGTGTTAATAACGGAAATCTTAAAGTTAAATCCTATCGAAGACAACCATTTTGGAATAAATGTATATCCTCTTGAGGCGTCGTAATTATAGGGTATATCCTTTGAAAATAATTTTATGGTATTTTGATTTCCTAGTTTCCTTAAAATTACGCCGGGAACGAAATAAATCCCCCCTAAACACGAAAAAAACAATATTGGAGTATAAATTAAATCAATTTGAAAAGAGGAAACAATTCCTAAAAGCGACATAATAAACGCGAAGATACCATATGAAACGAAACCGATTATTAACCCTATCAAGAAACCAACGATAAACACTACATATACTTCGGTTAAATAAAAGTTATATAATCTCCTTGGTAGAGTTCCCAAGGCTTTCATAATAGCAATATCACGTTTTTTATTAATAACTAGAGTGCTTGTGACGATTATAACAATAGTAAAAGCCAAAGTAACTATTAGGCTCAGTATTAGAATAGTAAAATCTGTAAAGACTATGCTAATTCCTCCCGAAAAATAAAATTCATTTTCGTAGTTATAAGTTAAAAATCTATTTAATCCCATTGAAGACATAAAATAAGTTAAGAATATTGTGAGCGCAATAACTAAAGCAATTATTATTACGTAAGGGAAAGTGACCTCTCTTTTTCTGAAGAAATCTTTTAAGGCAAAATCTAGACTTATTTCTAACACACCAATATTAAATAATTATAAATTCATAATCCTAACTACTCTTCACTTGTTATCTTACCATCCTCAAAATTTATGACTCGATTTGCAAGTTTTATTAAAAAATCGTCGTGCGTTGCTATTAAAATCGTTTTACCATCCTTTTTCATATCGTTAAAGAGATCTCGTATAAACATACTTGTATTTTTATCGAGGTTGGCTGTAGGTTCATCTGCCAAAATAATTGGAGGATCGTTTGCTAACGCTCTTGCTATTGCTACCCTCTGTTGTTCACCAGCCGAAAGTTGAAATGGTAAGTGCTCTCTTCTATCCCCTAAACCTACTTTTGTCAGTAAACTTACTGCTTTCTCTCTTTGTTCTTTTAGGCTCATTCCAGCTAAATTCATTGGGAACATCACATTTTCTTCAGCAGTTAAAGTGCTAATAAGATTATAGTTCTGAAAAACGAATCCGGTATTAATTAATCTAAATGTAGAGAGTGATTCTTCTTGTAAATCGGTAATTTTGACCCCGCTTGAATAAATCGTGCCTTCGTTAGGAGAATCTAACCCTCCAATTAAATTTAGTAAAGTAGTTTTACCTGCTCCTGATGGACCTTTAAGAACGATGAAATCTCCCTCTTTTATTTTCAGATTTACATCATCTACGGCTTTTACAATAAAATCTCCAATTTTATAATTTTTGAATAAATATTTAGCAAAAATTACAATGTTTTCCTCTCTAATTTCGTTTATAATATCGATATCTTCTAATTCAGTAGGCTCTTCAAGAAATTCTTTCTCCATTTTTATTTCAGCAACACATTCTTTTTCTAGTTCTCTTTTTTATAATCCTTAGTTATTTAAAATATTGTGCTATCGACTTCATTTTAAAAACAATATTAAATTAGATCAGTATGATCAAACAAAAGTTTAAATATTGCCATGTTATCTTGTATTTTAGAGAGGAAGTCAGAAATAAAAATATCCCCTAATTTCCTAATTAAAATGGTAACGTACGGAACTAAATTTTATCCCAAATTCTAACCTCTTATTGAGGTTCAATTTCCGACTTTTCCTCTCTTCTCTTTTTTTAAAAATGAAATTAAGTAGTTTGTATTATACATTTTAAAAATATTAAAAATATTTATAAAAATTTCATTATTTCATTATTAAAATTACAGCAGTTTTAAACTTTTTATAAAAAAGTTTGAAAAAATCATTCTTATTACCCAGAATTGAAAGCTGGCAGAATTAATTCTTCAGAATTAAGAAAAAAGGGGAAAAAAATTTGGATTTTGAAAAATTAACAGAATTAGTCATTGAGCTTGAAGTAGATGATATTGAAGCCGCAGTGAAGGAAGCCCTAGAAGGGGATGGAAAGGACCCTTTTGACATTTTAAATGCTTTAACAAAAGGAATGGACGAAGTAGGTAAGCGATATGAAGAGAAGGAATATTATTTAACTGAGCTAGTATTAGCGGGGGAAACCATGAAAGAAGCGTTTAAAGTGCTCCAGCCCGCCTTGGCTGCTGCAGATCAATCTCAAGATAAGACAAAAATAATCCTAGGGACGGTTAAGGGCGATAACCATGATATTGGAAAAAATATATTAGGGTCGCTATTATTAAGTAGTGGTTTTGAATTATATGATTTAGGGATGGATGTTGATGCAAATGTTATCGTCGATAAGGTAAAAGAAACGGGAGCTACAATCATAGCGTTAAGCTCCCTATTGACTATGACTGTCGAGCAGATTAAAACCGTTCACGAAGCTTTAAAAGAAGCAGGTCTTAGGGATAGTGTAAAATTAATCGTTGGCGGAGCTCCTTTGAACATGGAACTTGCTAAGCGGTTGGGTGCAGATGATTTCGCAGATGACGCTGTCGATGGAGTCAGGCATATAAAAGAGTTAGCAGGAAAATAATACATTCATTCAATTTTTTATTTTTATACATTTAACTTTGTAAATTATAAGATACATTTTTTGATATTTATAATTTATAAAGTCGGTTTAAAAGAGATTCTATTTTATTCTTTTAATTACAGAGAAACTTAACTAAAATATAATGAGAATATTTATTTTACTAAGGAAAGTATATCTCTTAGAATCAATCAAATAAAATTAATTCTATATATTACAAACTATTAAAAAATGTTTATAAGAAAAAGGAGGCTTTTTTAATGACTGGTGAAAATCACAAGGAAATAAAGTATAATGCAGAATTAGATACACAAGGTTTGTTTTGTCCAGAACCTCTTTTTGAAGTTAGAAATATTTCAGAAAGTTTAGAAATTGGCCAATTCTTCAAAGTTTTGGCCGATGATCCTGCTGCTGAAGAAGATTTGCATAGATGGGCTAAAAGAACTGGCACAGAAATATTAGATTTTCGTAAGGAAGGCGAATTATTAACATTTATTTTAGTAAGGAAAGTATATCTCTTAGAACCAATCAAATAGAATTGATTCTAAACATTACAAATAATTAAAGAATGTTTATAAGTAAAAGGAGGCTGTTTTAATGACTGGTGAAAATCACAAGGAAATAAAGTATAATGCAGAATTAGATACACAAGGTTTGTTTTGTCCAGAACCTCTTTTTGAAGTTAGAAATATTTCAGAAAGTTTAGAAATTGGCCAATCCTTTAAAGTTTTGGCCGATGATCCTGCTGCTGAAGAAGATTTGCATAGA
>JAUWHC010000310.1 GCA_030606095.1 Promethearchaeota archaeon
TGGAAATTAAAAATAAATAAAGAATTTCAACAAAAAGTAGGTGGGAAGCCTTATTATAAAGGAACTCCTACGAAAAAGTATGAAATGTATTTAAATTCTCTTTAAAATGAAAAATAATTTTGTTACCCATCCTAAAGGGCAAATATCTACCATATCTAATCTTCGTTTGTTTCTATTTTATTAATAATTTCGAATTTATTTACGCTATAATATATAGGTTTACTCAATCTATCAACAGTAGCAACGATAAGGTCTTTACGAGAGCTCATTGCTACGCGAGACATTTTGTCCAATTCTTTTAAATCTATTGGATATCCTTCAAATACGGGGTAAATCAAGAATTTAGCGGAATCCTTTTCGAAATCGGCACCTCGCTTATACACTCGAAAGTCAATGCCTTCTCCATATCCCGTTCGAACAATATATCCCCTTTTTCGCAAATCCATATATATAATATATTTTTGCCACAAACGATCGTCAAATTTTGCGAAATACGACAGCAACCTTTCGAAATCGTATAGAGCGTTTTTCTTATCATTTTCAAGATACAGTAAAATCCGATTTCTTTCGCATAAGAGTAATACTTCAATAGGCTCTAAGACTAAAATATCTTCAGCGTCATCTTTTTTTACGAGCATACCAATATAAGAGTTATTATAAAATTCTTCAATACACTCCTTGTCTGAAATTATTACCTTCTCGTTCTCAATAATTCCTTCAAATTGGACTTTTTCAGCTTTTTCATTAGTTTTTTCGTTCATATTCTATTATATCATAGCATTTCATAGTTAAAGAATTTAATTCTTTAAACGAATAGAACTCCAAGATTAGGAAAGCAAACATAAAAGAATAGACTCAATTTAGATGAGTTTTATATCAAAGCTTTTTTTTTTGTAAAATTATTTCGATGTTCTAATTAAAAAATCGACTAATTTTCCTAATTTTTTAACATTAGCATATATTTTAGGTGAGTTTTCTTCTAAATAGGCTTTAAAAACTTCCCAACTTTCAGTTTTATCGGAAGGTGCTTTAGATAATAACTTTTTAACTTCAGTAAAATCGCTAGAATATATTAGAGCATTATCCACTCTATTAGCATAATCGCTTAAAAGAAATAAGTAATAATCGTCGAGATCCCAAGGATTCATAACATAATCTGGTTTGCTTCCATCTCCAGCTTTTCTGCCCCTCAATAATCGTGTATCTACTTGTGTTGGCAAAACCATGTTAAAATTAAAATTTTCTTTTTTGTATTCAGCAACTAAAACGCTTTGGATTCCTACAACGGCATATTTAGCAGCTACGTAAGCGGTAAACTTAGGCATACCCATTGGATAAGCAGCGCTCCCAGTAATTACAAACCTGGCTTTTTCATTTTTATCGTCTTTTTTCAAATAAGGATACGCGGCTTTAAAAGTATGGAATACGCCTAAGACATTTACATTTAATATATTTGCAAATCTTTCATTATCAAATTCGTGTGTATTACCCATCCGAGAAGCACCTGCATTGGCGACAACCCCATTTAGTAACCCGAGATTATTGTGAAAAAATTTAAACGCATCAGCAACTTCATCGTAATTTGTGATATCAGCAGTTTTAACAGCGATATTAACGCTAGACCCTAAAGCTTCGATCTCTCTCTTTGTATTATTTATTTCCTCAAGCGTTCTTGCTACTAGTCCAATATTAGCACCTTCTCTTGCGCAAGCTATAGCTACTGCTTTTCCAATACCTCTTCCCGATCCAGTAACTATTATGTTTTTACCTTTTAATAACATAATAAAAAAATAGTAGAGTAAAAAAAAAAATTAACTAATTTGTTTTAATTCAAGCTTTCATCTTTACTTTTTTATCCATGTGGATTTGTTCGAATTTTTCCCTCAAATCTTTAAGTTTTTTATCTAGTAGAAATGCTAAAATTAATGTTTTATAGAAAAATTTATAACATAATTATGGAGGATTTAGATTTTTACGAGACACTATTGAATAGACTAAATGGTGCTAAAAAAGTAGTTTTCATGGGAATTGGAGAAGAAAAACTAAGAGACGATGGCGTAGGTCCTTATATTATTAGCAAACTTCTATCTTATTCGGATAAAAGAGTTATATTCATAAACGCTGGAATTGATCCAATGGCAAGAATCGATGATGTAATAAATTTTGAACCTTCACATTTGATTCTTTTAGACACTTGTACGTTAAACAAACCTCCAGGGACCGTTACAATATTAGAGCGCGAGAATATTTGCGATTACGTGCCAATTTCTACTCATACTATTCCTGTACATATTGTAATCGATTTAATCGTTGAGAAATTACCCAATTTGAAAGTTTTTATGATTGGCTTTGTTCCAAAAAGTTTTGAAGGATTTACAGAGCTAAAGTTATATAAACAGGACGAGTTATCTCTAGACGATCGAAGCAATAATATCGATTTGCCCTTTTTTGAACCTCAATTAACTAAAACGATTGAAAAAGAAGCGGATAAATTAATAGAAATAATTAAAAAATTGATTAAAGCGTTTTAAAAAAATAATAATTTTTAGACAAACATCTAATTCAAAAAAAATTTATATTTTAAACCTTTATATTAAATATTAATATATATATAATATATTTGTAGACTTGAGGTATATTAATATGTCGGTTGTGAAAATACAAAATAAGAAAGCATTGGAACAGTTACAAGCTAGACTAACACTTAGACTGGGGAGAAAACCTACTCAGATAGAAATACTTGATTATTGTTTAATATTAGCGAATGACAATTTTGAAAAATTGGTGGAATTAGTGAGTAACATGCCAGTTTTAAGTCTTAAAAAATCTAAGCAAATTATCGAAGCGAGAAATAAACTCAAAAATGTAATCTATGATGAAGAAGCTACATTTACCTGTAGAGATGATGAAGATATTTATACTGAATAATTCAGTTTAATGGTGAGAATAATGGGGGTTTTTCTTGATACTGGGTTTTATTTGGGATTGTGTCATCCTAAAGATCAACATGCTGAAGAAAGTGAAAAAATATTGAAATTACTTAGTGGGGGGGAACATGGATTAGTATACAGTTCCAATCTTATAATAAGTGAAGTCACAACTTTAGCAGCTGTTCGTTCCAATAATAATATCAATGTATTAAATCATCTAGGAAATTTAATTTGGGGAAAACAAAAAATTGCCACAATCTTATATTTTGAATCGTATTTGGAATCTGAAACATGGGAATTATTTAAAAAAATAAATACCATCGATTTGAAAGACTCAAGACCAATAAGTTTTGTTGATGTATCATCAATTATTTTATGTCAACACCATCAAATTGATAGGATTGTAAGCTTTGATCCACATTTCGATAGATTTTTGGAAAAAATCAAAATTCTCCGTATCACTGGCTGATATACATTTTCTCATAGTCAGATGATAAATTCCTTAATGCAATGAATTTTTGATCTATCAAAAGAAAGAAATTATTAAGGAATAATAATAGTTGTATCTTCTTTTATTCGGTCTAAAACAATCTCGGTTTTGACCTCTTCTACACCCAGAAGATTGCGAAGCTTTTCAATAAGACCCATAGAATCTTGATGATTTAAACATTCTACTACTATTAAAACATATTTATAATTATTAAAATCATAATCCAATTCATTAGATAAAAAATAATTTCATAATAAATTTATTCGCCAACTGACAGTCGATTTCTTAGATGAAATTCATTTTCAAAATTAATTTTTTTATTTTAATAGGTATATAGGCTAAGAGCTTTTAGTAAAACGATCTACTATTATTTCAATGGTGTTTGATATTAACTTTTTTTCATTGTCACTTAGATCTTCTTTAAATTTTTCGAGAAACTTTATTACTTTATCAGCTTCTCTTAAATTTCTCACGTGATCAGAGCCTTTCTTATTTAACGAGCCACCCCAAGCCATTATCATACCTTCT
>JAUWHC010000067.1 GCA_030606095.1 Promethearchaeota archaeon
TTTTAATATTAAAAGAAATTGAAAGAAAGAAGATGAGTAATTATGACAAGTGAAAATATTAAAGATGAAATTAAGACTAATATGTTTCAAGTCTTAATAATAAGTATTTCAATGTTCTTAACGATTATATCAGTTTCGTTATTACACACAAATGAATACGAATTTATTTCTCTTCGTTTTGGTATAACGGGAGAAACTGCTTATTTTGACATTGTCCTTTATTTATCATATTTAATTTGGGGAATAATTACTGGTATTTTCGCGGATCGTTTTGGAAAAAGAAAAAAATTTGTTATTATTGGGAGTGTGGGAACAATTATTTTCTTTTTCCTTATGATTGCAACACCCCCTCCTTATTATGGGATTCTATTAATCTTTAGATTTGCACAAGGATGTTTTACAATTATGTGTTGGCAAATTTTAATGACGTTGATACTGGATATCTCAAATTCTGAAAATAGAGGGAAATGTTTAGGTATTTTAGGTATTTTTTTAGCTTTAGCTATGGGAATGGGTCCAATGTTAGGAGGAATGGTTGCTAACTATGGTGTATTCGTTCCATATTATCTTGCTATAGGAGCTAATGCAATCGTTTTACTAATTACTTTTTTCATAATAAAAGAGCCATCTTTTCTTAAAAAAAGACCTTTATTTAAAGAGAATATTAAAATTATAAACCGTGCACCCAAATTAATATTACCTGGAATATTTAATTTTGTAGATCGCCTTCATATGGGATTTATTATTTATATCTTACCATTATATATAGCAAATGTTTTATTCCTTGGAACTACAGAACGAGGAATGGTTATGGGAATTTTTGCCTTACCATTTATTATTTTGCAATATCCCATAGGAAAGTTATCTGATAAATATGGACGATATAAATTTTTAATATGGGGGAGTTTTAGTTATGGAATTATGCTGAGTTTAACAGGTTATTTTGGGTTATTTGGTTTGGGCGCTTTGATAATTTGCTTTATAATATTAGGAATATTTTCAGGAGTAACTGGACCTCCTTCTGTGGCTTTAGTTGGAGATTATGTCGATGTAGAAGATAGAGCTATGGGAATGGGATTTTTCAATTTTCTTGGTAATTTAGGTATCACATTAGGTCCCTTAATTGGTTTTATTTTTGTTCCTAATTTTCAAGAATCTCAGTTCGTAATAGCTTTTATAGTAGCAGGAGTGATTGAATTGATAACTTTAGGTATTAATCTTTTATTAATTCGAAAATTTCATGGATCTCCTTAATTAATATAATATAATATCTTATTTTTTTAAAACTAAAACAAATAAGTGCATTTAAATGGAAAAAAAAACAAATATATTTTCTTTAGGAAAAGCATCAAGATTTTGGATTCTAACTACAATTCTTGCCAGCTTACTTATTATTATTACTAATATTGTAATTATTGATCGCATAGCAAATATTATCAATTTATTATACTTGAATTCATTAATTATTGAAAAGCTTGTTCTTTTCTTAATAATAATTTCAATTGCGATGGTTTCTCGTCTATTTTTATCGTGGTTAATTAATTTTGCCAGATTTAAAACTTCTTCTCAAATAAAATTAGAAGTCAGAAATAAAATTTACTCTAAAATTTTAGAAATTGAATTAAGATATAAAGAGATAAAAAGTACTGGAGCATTAACAACTACTACATTGGATGGTGTCGAAAATCTTGAATCATTTTTTGGTTTCTTTATTCCCCAAATCTTTGTAGCGATATTAGCACCAATAGGTCTTTATTTTTATGTTAGCATTTTTAATCCAGGAATCGCGCTAACTCTTATTTTTTTAATTCCTTTTATACCAATAAGTATTGGAATAGTACAAATGTGGGTACAACGAGTTGCAAAAGTCCACTGGGAAACTTTTGAAGATTTAAACTCATTTTTTTTAGATTCATTACAAGGACTCACCATTTTAAAAATGTTTGGACAAATTAAACGACGCAAAAAGGAAATAGCTGATATTAGTGGGGAATTTAGAGATAATACTATGAAACTTCTCTATGCTAATCTTACTTCTATATTAATTATGGACCTAATATCGATGATAGGAACTGCTTTGGGCATCTCTTTAGCAATTACATACTTTTTTTCAAACGAGTTAACTTTAACAGGAGCTATTATCATCTTACTTATTTCTTATGAGTTTTTCCGACCTTTGAGGATTTTAGGCTCCTATTTTCATACAGCTGTGAATGGCATCTCTTCGGGTAAATCCATCCTTAAAATACTAAATCAAAAATCACATCATTTAAGAACTGAATATTCACAAAAATTAGATGTTCTGGATAATGTTGATATTGAATTTAAAGATGTAAGTTTCTCATATTCACCTGATAGTCCAAAAATTTTAAATAATCTTAATTTTAAATTAGAAGCCGGTAAAATAACAGCAATAGTAGGACAGAGTGGCGCGGGCAAAACTACTATAGCCAATTTAATTGCTCGTTTTTACGATCCTGTTAATGGAGATGTTTATATAGGCGGCTTTAATTTAAAAAATTGTAATCCAAACGAAATACGAAAAAATATTTCTATGGTTTCCCAACAGACTTATTTATTCCATGGTAGTATTCGAGATAACCTTTTAATGGCAAAACCCGAAGCTACTGAGGAAGAATTATTAGAAGTATGCGAAAAAGCCGGTATTTCTGAGTTTATATCTTCTCTTCCAAGAAAATTAGATACTTCTTTAGCTGAAAGGGCTAAAAATATTTCTGGGGGTCAAATACAAAGGATTGCTCTTGCGCGAGCTATTCTTAAAAATACTCCAATATTAATTTTAGATGAAGCTACTTCAAATATCGACTCTGAAAATGAGAAAATAATACAAAGAACCTTAGAAAAAATAGCCAAATCAAAAACTACCCTAATTATAGCCCATCGTTTAAGCATTGTACGAGATGCCGATAAAATTCTAGTACTGGATAATAATAGAATCGTTGAAAAAGGTAGTCATCAAGAATTAATAGCAAAAAAAGAATTATACAGAGAATTAGTGAAAGATCAAATGCGTTATGAAACACCAGAAATCCAAATGAGGTATAACATTGATGAACTCTCTTGAGAATAAAAAACATATATCTCGCTTTAAATTAATGATCCGACTTCTTCGGATGGTTAAAAATCATAAGTGGTTAATGCTTCAAGCAATTTTTTATGGAATTTTGAACCATTTAACTAACATATTGTTAATTGTTTATGGAGCATGGTTAATTACTGGATTTTTTTTACTTCCGTCATATTTTCCCTCTATTTTTGAGTTAATATTACTTTTTATATTGGCTATAATAAAAGCTGTAAGTGCTTATATGGAACAAATTAAAAATCACGATGTGGCTTTCCGATTGCTTGCCGATTTAAGAGTGAAATTTTTTGAAAAATTAGAACCTCTAACCCCTGGTAATCTCATAAGAAAGCGAAGTGGTGATCTTATTTCCACTATTGGAGGGGATATTGAGATGATTGAAGTTTTTTTTGCTCATACAATTTCTCCAATTGTAATAGCTGGAAGTATCAGTCTTTTTATGTTAAGCTTTCTTGGATTCTGGTGGATGTTACTTCCATTTTTTATTTTTCCATTCTATTTTATATTAGGAGTGATAATTCCTATTATTTGGGAGCGATTTATTAGGAAAAATGGTAAAGATATTCGCAATACTCTTGGGTTAACAAATGCTCATTTAATTGATTCTTTACAAGGTATAAAAACTATCTTATTATTTAACCAAGGCAAAAGTAGATTACAGCAGATCGTTGATAATGGGTTATTACTAAATAAGGTTAAACGAAAGAGTTCTACCAATGCAGGTCTTTTAATTGGAATTATCAATTTAGTCGTATTTACAGCTGACATTGTTATTATCATTGTTGCAATTCAGGGTTTTGCTATAAACATTTTAGATCTCCGTGGCGTTATTATAGTAATTGTAGCTACTATTAGCTCATTTGGTCCTCTTTCTGCTATTAGTTCCATCTCTCATCATTTAACTCAAACATTTGCAGCAGCAGAAAGATTATTCAATATAATTGATGAGAAACCTGTAGTCGCTGATTCACCTGATTGCTCTTCTGAAACTCCAGAAAGTTTTGACATTACCTTCAAAAATCTATCATTTAATTATTCTCCAGAAGAACCACTAATTTTAAATGATTTCAATCTTAAAATCCCTCAAGGAAGTAAGATTGCTCTTATTGGCGAAAGTGGCTCCGGTAAAACCACTATTCTGCGCTTACTACTTAGATTTTGGGACTTTGAATCTGGAGAAATCTTTATTGGAACAAAAGATCTTAAAAAGATGTATCAAAAAAATATTCACGAGATAATAGCTATAGTAGAGCAAGATTCTTTCCTTTTTGACTTAAGTATTAAGGATAATATAGCAATGGGAAATTATAACGCAAATATGGAAGATATCATAAAATGTGCGAAGATGGCAAATATTCATGAGTTTATTATGTCTTTATCAGAGGGATATGACACTCAAATCCGCGAATTAGGTGATAGGCTTTCGAGTGGAGAAAAGCAACGTATTGCAATTAGCAGAGCATTGATAAAAAATGCGCCAATTCTGCTTTTAGACGAACCAACTTCTAACCTTGACACCTTAAATGAAAATGCTCTTCAAAAAACCCTTAACACTATAATTCAAGATAAAACAGTTATTATAGTCGCACACCGATCATCTATGATAGCGAATGTTGATAAAATATTTCTCTTAAAAGATGGAAAATGCTGTGAAATTGGGAACTGGGATAATTTTGTTGTCAATGGTAAATACAATCCCGAAAAAGTTAGTTTAGCAAGTTTTACTGATAATAATGTGTAAAAATAATCCCTTAAATTGAAATAAAAATGAATAAATTAAATAACGGATTAAAAAAGGAAAAAAAGACAATAGAAATAATGATTAAAAAATATTGTCAACGCTTTCATAATACTGAAAGTGAATTATGTAACAATTGCTCTGTATTGTTAAAATACGCAAATAACCGTTTAGATAATTGTTATTATCTGAAAAAATTTGGTACAAAACCAATTTGTTCTAAATGTCCTATTCATTGTTATAAACCAGATATGAGAAAAAAAATCAGAAAAGTAATGAGATATATGGGACCAAGAATGATGTTCTCTCATCCAGTCATGGGATTAGGTCATCTCTTTCACAGATTTCGGAAAATGAATAAAACTCCGAAAAAAATAGCGTCTTAAAATGATCTATTTCAATTTTTATAAATAATGATTTTAAAAGGAGGTGAAAAAATGAAAGAAAATGATTCGAAATATCCATCTATTTATATTCAAGCCGTTATAGCAGCATTATTAGTCAATCTTGTCCATAAATTTGTACGCGAAATACCCGGTTCTATAAGTCAAATGGGAACGCAAGGAGCTGTTGGAGGCGTTGTTACCATTATCACTGCCGTAATTATAGCAATTAGCATTCTGCTTCTATTGCTTAAAAGAAAGGAGGGAGTAATTCTCGGTATAATTCCCGCTATTTGGGCAATGGTACAATGGATTATATACCATGTAATATGGGGTTATCCCGATATAAATGGAATTTGGTGGTATCCGATTTTTCCAGTTGTTCAAGGACTATTAATTATCTACTTTTCATTATTAGCATGGCGCAACGAAGCAAGCTTTAATAAATAAGTATAAGATTAATAATTACATAAAAAATCCTAAAAACCTAAAAAATCATTTTTTTTTATTTTAACTTTTCCTCTAATCCTAAGCTAGTAATCTCCCAAAATAAATGTGACATTAATAAAAATATTAAGAATAAATAATTTCAAATGTATTTGTTTAATTATTATACCTATATATAGAACGATAAATAGGACTTTTGATAAGGCTAATGTTTTAATTTTTCACATACGCTCTCATATTAGAAATAAAAAGAATTGGCGCTTAAAATTATATGAAAATAAATTTTCGAGAAACTAAAAACATCTTTACAAAAAGCAATATTCCGGGAATTGATTTTGTTATAAATCCTTATATTGGCTGTCAGCATGGTTGTATTTATTGCTATGCAGAATTCATGATTAGGTTTACAAATCATAAGGGAGAAAAATGGGGACAATTTCTAGACATTAAAACATTTGATTTAAGTAAAATCAAACCTCAAAAGTATACTGGAAAAAAAATCTTACTTAGTTCCGTTACAGACCCCTATATTCCTTTAGAATTAAAGTATCGAAATACTCGGAAAATTCTAGAAAAACTTGTCGGAAGTGGAGCAGAAATCTCTATTCTCACTAAATCAAAATTTGTTGAAAGAGATATTGATCTGTTTAAAAAGTTTGAGAATATCGAAGTTGGAATCTCAATTAGTACATTGAATGAGGAATTTGCTAAAATTGTTGAACAAGGGGCATCAAGACCAAATGAAAGAATAGACGCTATTAAAAAATTACATAATAATAAAATTAAGACTTATATTTTTATTTCCCCTCTATTTCCTGAAATAACTGATTTTCGCGAAATTATTCAAAAATCGAAAAATTTTACAGATTATTACTTATTCGAAAATCTTAATTTTCGACCACATAACATTCCTCGTATTTTAGAAGTAATTAAAAAGTTTTATCCTAAACTCTTGCCCTTATATCAAGAATTAAGAAGAGATCGTTCAAGATGGAATTTAATAGAAAATGGCATCAAGAACTACTGTGAGAATAATAATCTTAATTTTCGCATTGAATTTCATCATGGAGGATTTTCAAAATCTTAACATATAGAGATTTAATACAAATCGCTGTTTAAACTTAAAAAAAAAATTGTTTATTTTTAAAATGTTTTAAATATTTATCCCCGAAATCTCTTTTCTAGAGTTTTTTTATGTAAGGCAAAGGATAATAATAAGAACCCAAAACCAAGAATTCCTAATACTCCAAAATCTAAGAGTAATCCATAAATTCCAAAAGCACTTGCATCTCCTAATCCTACATTTATAATGTCTACGAAATATGTTAGTGGAGAAATAACACCGATAGGCGAATTACTAATTGGCATAAAGAGAGGAGTAATAAATATAAGGGGAAATTTAACAAGAACGGTCAAAACCATAGTGCTTGAAGGAGTATCTGAAGGCGGTACAGAAAGAATAAGACTAAAACTAGCAAAACATAACGCACCTACAATCATTCCACCAATAATGACTATAAAATTCATTGATGGGAGTAAAGATAAAAAAACAGCTCCTAAAATAAGAGGTATTAAAGAAAATAATGCGCTATAAATAAACGACCCCCAAATACTACCCATCAATATTGTTTTAATGGAAATTGGGCAAGTAATTAACCTTTCTAGCGTTTTGCGTCCAGTCTCCCAAGGTAGCACGATTGGTCCTATTGAGGTTGATGTTAGAAACAGTACCATCGTTATTAAACCAGAGATTAAATAAACTTCTTGAATCGCTCTCTCGATAGTAAACGCAATGAAAAGAATAACTGGGAAAATTATACCTTGAATTAAAACAGGAGGTTTATTATAATAAATTTTCAAATCTTTCTTTGCTATTGTAAAGGATCTTTTCAATTGGATTATGAAATTAGAAAATTTATTTTTTTTTAAAACTGAAATCTGTTTACTAATTTGAAACACCTCTTTCAATAATTTTTAAAAACACATCTTCTAATCGAGGTTGATGTGTATTGATTTGTTTTATTGTTAAATTATTACTTTTTACATATTCCATAATTTCAAACAATGCTTTATTAACATCTTCAACAATAATATGACAACCATCTTTTACACCTTGGACTTCTTTAACGGAGGTAAGTTTTTCAAATCCATTTATATTTATTGCTTCATTGAAGTAGCAATCAATTGCGAGATATTCTTGAGTTAGCTTTTTCAAATTCTCAGGAGTATCTAAACTTATTATTTTTCCACGATTAATAATTGCTATTCTGTGGCATAGCTCATTAGCAATTTCCATATCGTGTGTAGTTAGAAAAATGGTCATGCCTTTTTCGTTAAATTCTTTTATTAATTGCTTAATAATTCGAGCAGATTGAACGTCTAAACCACTTGTTGGTTCGTCCAAAAACAAGACTTCTGGATTAGTCATTAACGCCATACATAATAGAAGTCGTTGTTTCATTCCTTTGGAATACTTTTTCGTTTTCATTTTACCTTTTTCATATAGTTCAAATTTTCTAAGTAAGTTTTCTGCCTTTTCCTCGCGATCTTTTTTAGAAATTCCGTAAATTTCTCCAATAAACATTAAATTCTGCCATCCTGTAAGTTCCAAATATACATTTGCTTCCTCGGGTACATTTCCGGTTATCTGTTTTATAGGTATTGGATTCTTCCATACATCGTGATTAAAGATTTTTATATTTCCTTTAGTGGGTTTTAATACACCCGTCATCATTCGGATAGTAGTTGTTTTACCAGCTCCATTTGGACCTAAAAACCCAAAAATTTCCCCTCGATTCACAGTGAAACTTATAGCGTCCACAGCTCGAATAATTGTATTACTCCCACTACTTCGCTTACCTATTTTCTTCTTTTTAGATTTAAAAAAATGTTTTGATAATTCTTTTACTAAAATTGCTTCCATTTTGCATACCTTCTAATTTGTAAAAAAAATTTAAAACTGAGTTGTTAAATTTATTATTCTGTTTCAGGTTTAAAATCTATGTGCTTAACTAATTCTGAGAATGGCTGATCTCCATGACATTTTATGATTTGATTTAAAGTACAGCCTTTAGGATGTTCCTTTAATATCTCAGGATGATTACAATCACATTCACTTTCTTTCATTTTCATTTTATTCCTACCAAGTTTTTATTTTTTAATAGTTAAACGATTCATTTAACTAAACAATATATTTAATTAAATGATTTACTTAATATTTAAATAATTCTAAAATTTTAATACACTAAAGAAGAACAAAAAAGTATTAAAATGACAAAATGACTAAAGAAATTGATATCAGAGATATAGGTATATACTTAAAAGCGTTACATTGTTCTATTAGATGGGATATTATTGAAATATTGAGAAATGGTCCCAAATCTTCTGAGGAAATTTTTAATCTCTTAACGGAAGAAGTAAATACAACCAAAGAACAAGATGATCAAGAGTGTGAAGGTATCTGTTTACAAGGCAAAGGAAGAGATATCCAAAAACCAACATTATACTATCACTTAAGGGAATTAGAATCTGTAAAGATTATAGAATCCACCTTAAAAAAGAAAAAAGGAGCTCCTGAGAAAGTGTGGAAATTAAATATAGAAAAAATAGCCATAAATTTGAAGTAGTAATTAAAAAATTAATAAAACTTAAAGAATTACAATCCATTTTTTTTAGCTATGTTTTAGTTTAAAATATGTCATTTTTCGATCGTTTTTAAAAAAAATTATAATTAACTTCTAACAAATTCTTGGTATATGATCCAAAAAGTCAAGATTTTGAATTACAATAGAAGAAAACCTTTAAGATTAACATTATTGTCGAAATAGTCCTTTTTTAAAAGATTTAATTTGTTCTATCGTCATATTCAATAGTTGAAAAAAATCATTTTTATATAGTTTAAAAACAAAATAATTTTAAGGATTCCAGATAATTTGAGCTAACATTGGATTTCAAGGCGATAAAACGCTTCGTACGCCTGATTAAGCCCTCTATTAAACTCAAATACGAGTTTAATTATCTCTTAACCTATATATTTCGGCTCAAATTAGAGGATCTTTGTTCTTTTTTTTTATATTGAATAATGTATTAATTTAAAGATGAAATA
Organism: Promethearchaeota archaeon; assembly: GCA_030606095.1. Taxonomy (GTDB): domain Archaea; phylum Asgardarchaeota; class Lokiarchaeia; order Sigyniarchaeales; family SOKP01; genus SOKP01. Next base: position 9,780 of record JAUWHC010000067.1, read on the forward strand.
CATTCTAATTTTAGTTCAATATCTTTTTTTGGCAGAAATT
>JAUWHC010000425.1 GCA_030606095.1 Promethearchaeota archaeon
ATTTAATATAGTGGAAAAACATGCTGAGAAAAATTTAAACTCTTCTATTATGATTAAATTGTCATTGTGAAGATTGTGAAAAACGAATTGGTGTCAGTGCTTTTCTGTAACAATTTAAACTATCGGATGATTCTAAAGTAAACAATAATAATAGTTTTAAATTTTGAGCTAAGGTTTTTTAAAGGAGAATCCGTATTATTTTATAGACTGGAATAATAATAATGTTAGCAATCAATTTGACTGATAATTATAAAAGAACTAAAGAATGGCTGAGCTTAGCATTTAATAACATAGAAAGAGTAATAAGAAATTATAAAATCAACGATTATTCTGAATGCGTTTTTAAAATTCAATTGTCTATTAAACAACTGCAAAAAGCTTTAATTTTTCTATTAGGATTTCAATTTCATAAAATTCATGATCCTTCAAGAATATTAGAATCAATTGAAAAAAATAATAATATTAAAATTGAAAAAGAAATTCTTGACCGGATAAAAAAAGTAGCATCTTTAGCTAAAGACATAGAAGGAGAAGGAACTGCCACACGATATGGAATAATAGAAGAGGGTAAATTAATCACTCCAGAAGATAAATATGATAAATTAGAAGCAGATAAATATTTAAGAGATCTAAAAGAAATTTTGATAAATTTAAAAGAAATATTCAAAGAAATTCCAATTCTAGTACATGATATAACTTCAATAACAAAATTTATAAAAGAATGCAAGGATTTGATGAAGGAATGAATCAAGTTGAGGATATAGATTTATCTTTCATAAAAATAGAATATTTTAAAAACCTACTTAGAAAATATCTTCAATTTATTTTTAAATTAGACTTGAATATAAAATCGATTTTACTTTTTGGGTCTGTTTCAACGGGAAAGGCTCGAAATAATGTGGAACATTTAAGTGATATTGATTTATTTATTATTTCTGATGAAATAACGGTTGATCTTCTTAAGAGGAGTCAATGGGTAGTTAATTTAACTAGACCTGTTTGTTCAGGCATTCAAGCACTCTGGAGAACTTCAAAAGAAATAGAGAACTATGTGGATTCAAAATATTATTTAATTTTAGATGCATTTGATGAAGGTCAGATTCTTTACGATCTGGATAATTTTCTTCACAAATTAAAGGAAAGAACATTAAAAGAATTAAAAGAAAAAGGCGTTATTAAAACGGAGCTCTATTGGCAATGGCCTGTAAAAAAATTTGGAGACAAAATAAAATATTAATTATTTCAAGCTGGTACTATTAAATATATTCAAATTAATTTCAATTTTTTATATTACTTATTTAGATTAAAAAGTGGAAAATCATGAAACAATTCTCACTTTTAATTAAACCTGCTTCAGCCGATTGTAATCTAAGATGCGAGTACTGTTTCTACATAGATCACTTAAAAAATGGAGTTAAAAGACCTCGAATGTCTTATGAGATATTGGAAATCATGATTAAAAGTTATATGAACACTGATCAGAATAAACAATATTCTTTCGGGTGGCAAGGTGGAGAACCTACATTAATGGGGCTTAAATTCTTTAAAAAGATCGTTGAACTCCAATTGAAATACGCTCCACCTGGTTCTTCAATTAGTAACGGCCTTCAAACTAACGCTACTTTAATAACGGAGGAAATGGCTAAGTTTTTTGGGGAATACAAATTTCTTGTGGGGGTCAGTTTAGATGGACCTAAATATCTTCATGACCACTACAGAATAACAATTAGTCAGAAACCCACCCATGCCTTAGTCATGCGCGGTATAGAGCATCTTAAACGATACGGCGTTGAATTTAACATTCTAACGTTAATTAACAACGAGACTGTAAAAAAAGCAAAAGAGATTTATAAATATCACCTTAAAAACGGTTTTTATTTTCATCAATACATTCCCTGCGTTGAGTTTGATGAGGAGGGTAAGCTTAGACCATTTTCTATTAATGGAGAAGATTGGGGTAAATTTCTCTCCGATTTATTCGAGGAATGGATAAAAGAAGATGTTAACAAGGTTTCTATTCGTTTATTTGACTCAATTATGGAATATTTAGTCTACGGGCGTTATAATGTTTGTTATATGGGAAAAAGTTGCGTTCAATATTTTGTTGTTGAATACGATGGTAGCGTATATCCATGTGATTTTTTTGTACGCGATGACCTATTATTAGGAAATGTTAAAACCGATTCATGGGAAGACCTTTTCTTATCTAAGAAATATCAGAGTTTTGGAAATCAAAAAGCAAATTGGAATAAAGAATGTGATTTATGCCCTTATCTGAATCTCTGTCATGGAGATTGCCAAAAATTTCGCTTTGGAGCGCCTAACTTTTCAAAAGAGTTAAGCGTTCTATGTAAAGGTTGGAAGATGTTTTATTCTCGTACATTACCTCGTTTTAAAAGTATAGCAGAAAAATTTAAAACTGAGCACCAAATTAACATTCCAACGCCCTTAAAAGCAAAAAAAATTGGAAGAAACGAGCCGTGCTCATGTGGAAGCGGAAAAAAGTATAAAAATTGTTGCGGAAATAAATATTAGTAGGAATTTTAAGACTTTTTTTTATTGAGATCCAAGAATAAATTTATTAACCATGGGTGTTTATATGGGTATGGGTAATTATATGGGAAAAGTTGAAATTGATGATAGAGGTAGGTTGACCTTACCTTCTAAGATTAGAGAGAAGTTATTTATTAAATCGGGGGATAAATTATCTATTAAG
>JAUWHC010000142.1 GCA_030606095.1 Promethearchaeota archaeon
TTTCAATTTATGCGGTGGAAATTTAGGTTCTCTATCGAAAGTTAATAAACCATTTATTTCCTGGAACTGATCGTAAAGTTCAGTGTAACAGAAGCCTTGAATCCATTCTTTTCTTGCGTCGAATTCCTTAAATAAGTCTAACACTTTTTCAAAGAAACCTTCAGAATCTTTAATTAATCCTCCATAACCCCATTTCTTTTCAATCTTTTCTTTGAAATCATAACCAAATCCTCCTATTTCACTGTAAATAATAGGTTCACCTTTATATTCATATGGTTTTAAATATGTTTTTGGAACCGAAGTTTTATGGCTTTTTATTTCTTCCTCTAATGTTGCCGGTAATAAATTAGTTGTCAAATAAAAATGTCGGGTACACACATCATTAAACTCTGTATGCCACCATCCATCGTCATCTATAATTAATCGAGTAGGATCAATTGATTTTATTAAAAAATATAATGAAGATGTATAATAACCTCTTTTTGGGTCTCTCTCTGCTCCAGAGACGCCCCAACCTTCATTCAAGGCTACCCAGGCAATAATCGAAGGATGATTATAATCTCGATCAACTTCAGCTACAAATTCGTTAATAAGTCTAAGTTGTGATTTCACAGAGAAACGGTAAGCATTACCAATCTCTCCCCACACCAAAACGCCCATTTTATCGCACCAATACAAAAATCTAGGATCAAAAGCTTTTTGATGCGTTCTTAGACCATTAAATCCAAAATCTAAAACATATTGAATATCTTTTTTGATGTGATCATCAGAGGGAGGAGTATATAAGCTATCGGGCCAATATCCCTGCACCAAAAATAATTTTTGATATAACGGTTTATAATTTAGCAAAATTTGCTTATTCTTATTCTCTTGTTCTGATATTGATATCTTTCTCATACCAAAATAACTTGATATCTCGTCATATATCTCACCTGTTTTCTCATTTTGAATTTTTAATGATAGGTCGTATAAATTTGGATTATCTACATCCCAAAGATGTAATAAATTGTTAGGTATTGCAACCTTGAAATTAAAGCGTGATTGATTCTCATGGAACATTTTCTTATGGAAAATTTCGATCCGTTCTTTGATCACTTTCTTATTTTTCTTTTTACCGATTTTTCCGATAAAATCCAGATTAATGTTGTCCTTAGCGACGATTTGATTATCAAATAAAACCTCTATGATAAGAAATAACTCTGAGAAACCTATCCCATTAATATTGATTTCAAAAATAACTTCAGATTTATCGATATTTGGAGTAATTTTCAAATCATCTATTTGGTACTCTGGAGATAGATATTCCAACCAAACCGTTTGCCAAATACCAGATACTCTCGGATAAAAGATCGTCTCGATTTCGGGTTTCCAGAACTGTTTACCTCTAAGAATCTCAAGATCTTGACTTGGATCTTCTACTCTAACAACTAAAACGTTAGTATCTTCAAGATAATTCGTTATATCCAGCGAAAATCCGATGAACCCTCCTTCATGAGAGCCTACATAATCACCATTTAAGTATATTACACAACTATAATCAACAGCTCCAAAATGAAGTAGTACCTTCTTCTTTTTAAATTGGCTTGGGATTTCAAATACTTTTCTATACCATATTACTTCATGAAAAGAATTGTCTCCAATCCCACTTGATCTACTTTGGAAGCAAAAAGGCACTATTATTTTCTTATCAAAGTTGTTTGCACTATCTCTAAGGTACCAATGTTCAATTAATCCTCTATTTGTATCATCAAAAGCAAAGTCCCATTCCCCATTAAGATTTATCCAATTATCTGTCCTTATAAATTGCGGTCTTGGGTATTCCGGTCTAGGTATATAATCTTCGCCTAATTTTTCCATGAGAAAAAAAGAATTATTATAAATAAAAACTTAACCAAATTTAATATTAATAAAAAATTCTGGAAAGAAAATATAGAATTTTTCAAAATTTTAGAGAACTTCTAAGGAAAATTGAAGCCATTGGAATTGACTCTCTATCCTGGTTTGTCGAGATTTTTAGCAACTATGAATTACACTAAATCTAAAAAAATATCTGCGAATAAAAGCAAATAATTAGTTATAAATTCTACAGTACTAAACTGTATTCTAAAGTTAGGATAAGTCCAACCACTTAGAGATGAGTTTAATACGGATATCAATCCATTATATCCAAATGTTTTGTAGAATGCTCCAAATTCAAATAATTCTACAGTTGAATATCTTTGAAATTTCAACAAGGCGATGTCTTGTACTATTTCGTCAACAGTATCATAGGCTTCATAGCTCATGCAACCTAAAGCTACAACAGCGCGACTTCCATAAATTCTTTTATGTAGATTTGATAATGTGTAGAGATATTCTTGAGTATAGGGGGTTGTATGATATTCGCAATTTCTATATAGCATGAAACTAACACGCTCCCACATATCAGGCGGATTATTTACAATACCCGCCATTTGCTGAATATCAGCATCGCCATCCACAATATCATATAATGTCATATCCATACCCACTAACGCAATTTTATATCCTTGATTACTCCATTGATCCGCAACTGATTCGTACATTGCGACAGCATTAGGCCAATCTTCTCTTACTGTTCTTCTATAACTAAGCATTGTTTCAAGATAACCGAAGATATTATCCATGGAGATACTTGCAGAAAATTGATCCATTTCATTATCAAATAATATACCATGAATATTTAACGAAAAATTACTTACCCAATCATCAAATAATTGTTTAAACACAGGTAAATAATTATAATCTTCATAAGAAGGATAATAACCATTATTTAAGTCGTAAACAAACCATATCCACACATTTAATCCACTATTAGAGCAATTCTGAATCATATAAGCTAATTTTTGAGAATCTACAGGGTTTTTAAGTCCAGATTCACGAATCAATAGTAGAATTTCGACAGGATTTAGATTGCCGCTCCCAAAGTCAGTACCATTCAATGCTCTTAAAACGGTTTCATTTGTTAGATAATGATAACTGCTTAAAGTGGCATAAAAAGATAGTTGAATTGATTGTGAGCTATTATTAGGTTCATTTTGATCATTAATGTTTATTTCTATTGAAGAGAGACTATAAGGACTTAAGCCAATCATGAATACAATAAATGGAAAAATAAATAAAAAAGTTAATGTAAACACTTGTATCTTTCTTTTCTTAAGATGTTTAAATGTAATTCTTGTAATTATTTCGGATTTTTTACATTTTAAATAGGTTTTAATGATAGAAATAATTCTGACTGTTTTACAAATCACCAATATTAAAAATATAATAACTCCAATAGAGGTTATAGTATGTGTGAGAATAAATAATGCAATAAAAGCGAATCCAAATATGAATACTAGAAGAAAAGAAAATATTAATTGAATAGTAAAAAGTTTTTTTTTACGGAATAATACAAAATCAAACAAGAAAACTAATAGAACTAAACACATAATTAATAAGAGTGAAATTGAATAGAGTAAATTACCATATATCCAAACAGATACACCCCACTTTATAAAAAGATATAAAAAGATTGCCAAATTGAATAAGCTATCTATTATATAGAATTTTTGTAAAAAACACTTAATTTTCTTCCCAACTCAACTATTTAAATGCATAATTTTAAGTCATACATTGTCCTTGAGAAAAAAAAAGGAATATTATAAATAAAAATTTAACCAAATTTAATATAAATAGAAAAGAAAAAATTAATGAAACTTTCAAAACAAAATGAAGTCTTTGGAATTGACTTTCTCTGCGATTAAGGGAACTCCCGAGAAGATACCCTTTAATCCATTTATTATGCATCTTGCAGCAAGCTTGGATAATGTTGATTATAATCATGAATACTGCCAAAAACCAGAAATTCTAGCTGAAGCCCAAAAAAAATGCTCAGATTTTTTTGGAATCGATCATGTAAATGTCTCTACAGATGCATATCGCGAGGCTAATGCATGGGGTGTTGAGATAAATTGGAAGAGTCACACACCAGTAGCAAAAACTTACCTGAAAATTGATGACTTTGAATCAATTGAAATACCTGATCTAATTTCAAATGAGAGAATAATGAATAGGGTTAACGCCGTTAAAATATTATCTGAAAAAGTAGGGGGAGAGCAATGCATTATTGGATGGATAGAAGCTCCTTTTGCGGAAATTTGTTGCCTATTCGATTTAGCAAATGTTCTAATGTTATGTAAGCATCAAGATTGGGAACAAAGAATAAAAAATCTCATCTCTCGGATATTACCTGTTCAAAAAGAATTTGCAAAAATGCAAATTGAGGCAGGAGCGAATATAATTGGTGCTGGCGATTCTGCTATATCTCAAATTGGTCCAATGCGATATGAAAAAAGTTGTTTAAAGGCAACAAAAGAGTTATTTGATTTCATTCAAAAGGATGTTCCTATATTATATCACATTTGTGGTGATAATTCCGTAATAGATAAAGAAGGCAGAGACATGCTTAAGTTAGTATCAAGTACAAACGCGGCAATTTTAGATTTAGATTATCAAGTAGACTTAAAATTAGCTAAAGAGAAGATCGGAACAAATAATTGTATTAGAGGAAATACTAATACACAAATATTGGGAAGCACGACTTATTCAATTAGCGATGTTATTAGCGAAGTGGAAAAAACAATCGAATCGGGAAAACCAGGTGGGATGTTTATGTATGCAGCAGGATGTGAGTGGCCCTGGGAACCATTAACTATGGCAAGTAGAAATTTAGGGATAGCAAAAACCTTAGTAGAGAAATTTGGAAAATATTAATATTGAAATTTTGAGTTAATTTTATAAAGATTTAAGTTAATTTTTTTAAATATTAAAGAAGTGAATTGATTAAATATGAAAATTGATATTGAAGTTTTAAAAAAGTTAGAGAAGTCAATAGATACTTCTGATCCAGAAAAAGGAGAAGTACCGATAAAAATTTTAGGTTATGGTGAAATAAGCCTTGTTTTTGAGCTTTTAAATGATCCTGAGAATATAGCGTATAAAAGAATTCCAATTTTTGAAAATGAAAAGCAAGTTAATAGGCATATTTGGGCATACAACGAATACAATAGGATATTAATCCAGGATGTGGGATTAAATCTTCCCAATTACGATGTGGCATGGTTTAAGGACAACGAAGATAAGATTCAATTTTATTGCCTACAAGAAAAAATCTCTTCAGAATCGGTAGGAAATCGAGTGATTCATGATTTAAGTACTGAAGACATTGAAACTTTTATTTTACTTGTAATGAGAGAAATGAAAAAGGTATGGTCTTATAGTAAAAACCATAAGATAATAGATTTAGGATTAGATGGTCAAATATCTAATTTTTCAATTATAGGCTATGATCCTAATAATCCTAAAGTGGATTTTAATACTAAATTATTATATTTGGACACAAGTACTCCTATGTTTAAGATTAACGGTATAGAAGCAATGGAAGCAGTATTGTTTTTAAAAAGTACACCGTGGTTTTTGAGCCCACTCGTAAAAGCAGCATTTCTTGATGAAGTTATCGATCGTTATTATGATTTGCGGCTGGTAATTATTGATCTAATCGCTAATTTTTATAAAGAGCAAAGACCAGAACTTATTCCTGGAATAATTAGACTAATTAATAATTTTTTTAAAGACGAAGCAAGTGAATTCAAAATGGAACCGATTACATTTATAGAAGTCGATAAATATTATAAAAATGATAAGATGATCTGGGTAATTTTTCAAAAAGCAAGGCAAATTGATAGATACATTAAAACTAAGTTAACTCATAAAAAATATAGTTTCTACTTACCTGAAAAAATTCAAAGGTAGATAATTAAAAAGCTTGTAAAAGAAGTTGTGAATTTGATTAGGACATTTATAGCGATCGAATTAAAAGACAAAAACACGATAGAGAAAATTCAGGCTTTCTCATCTCGATTAAAACAAAATCAACCTAAACTTAAAGTAGTAGAACCAGAAAACCTTCATATGACTGTAAAGTTTTTGGGAAACATTACTGAATCCGTGGCATCAAAAATTTATGAAATTTTGAAAGAAGATGTAAACAAAAGCATGTTTCAAGGAAAAACCATTGAATATAGTCTTAGAGGGGTAGGTCAATTTAACAAATTCTCTGTTTTATGGGTAAAACTTATTGGAGATGTTCAATTTTTACAGCAAATTAAAAATATAACAGAACAACTCTTATCTGAGCGATTGAAAATTCAAAAAGATAAAAGAACTGGATTCAAACCGCATCTTACGATAGGAAGATTAAGAAGGGATAAAGTAAATTATAAAACCCTTGATGTGCTAAAGAAACTAATTAACGAAAATAAAAATTTCGAATTTGGACCTTTCAATGTAAGCCAGGTAAAACTAAAAAAATCTGTTTTAACGCCTACAGGGCCGATATATTCCGATTTGGTATATTAAATGAGCGAAAAACCTATTAAGCCTATTAAATTAATTATATGGGATTTGGACGGTACTTTAATTCATTTTAAAATTAACTCGGTTAAAGCTCGAAGGAAGGCTATTAAAGTATTAAGAGATTATGGGATACCAAAGGAAAACCTTTCTATTGAAATGCCTATTTTAGAAAATGTTAAAATCTCCAGAGTAATATTTAATGAGCGAGGGTTCTCTTCCGAAAAAATTAAAGAAATTATTAACGAAGTGAATAACGCCGTAATTCATGTCGAACACGAAGCTGCCATTAAAGCGACTTTAACTAAGGGTATAGACCAGGTTTTAGAGTTTGCAAAAAAGAAAAGACTGAAACAG
>JAUWHC010000293.1 GCA_030606095.1 Promethearchaeota archaeon
TACGGAGCCAACAATTACAAAAACCACAGAAACAGCTTCTTACACAAAAATCTCTTTTTACCCGGATGACGAGATATTTGATTTCGATAAAAACGAAGTTATTTATAATGCTTCCACAATTGGTAATAGGATGCGCGAACTCGCTTTTCTTACGCCTCAAGCGCGATTTGAGCTTCATAATAAAATTAAAGACGAGAAAGAAGAATTTTTTTACGAAGGTGGAATTAAAGAATTTATTTCTTATTTGAATAAAGATAAGCAACCTCTACATAATGATATTATTTATATAAGCGATTCGGCTGAAAACGAAGATGGAGCCTTAATTTACCTCGATTTAGCTATGCAGTACAACACTACATACCAAACAAATATTCTTACATATGCTAATACAATTAATACTGCGGAAGGAGGCGTCCATCTTACAGGGTTTAAATCCGCACTCACTAGGACTTTTAATTCATATATTGAAAATTTTATGGAAAAAAAGTATAAAGAACATGTCCTAAGTGGGACGGATACCAGAGAGGGTTTATCTGCTGTACTTTCTGTTAAATTACCAGATCCTCAATTTGAGAGTCAGACGATAATTAAGTTAGGCAACCCCGAAGTTAGACAAATTGTAAGCCAAATAGTTACAGAGAAATTAACTCAATACTTAGAAGAACACCCCCAAATAGCTAAAAAAATTGTGTTAAAAACAATAAACGCAAAAATGGCACGGGAAGCCGCCCAAAAAGCTAGATTACTAATCCGTAGAAAATCTGTATTGGATGGTGCAAGAATGCCCGGAAAACTAGCTGATTGTTCTTCTAATAATCCAAAAGAATGCGAAATCTTTATTGTTGAGGGAGACTCTGCTGGCGGTTCAGCAAAACAAGGAAGAGATAGGGGTTATCAAGCAATACTACCTCTTAGAGGAAAAATATTGAATGTAGAAAAAGCTCGAATGGAAAAAATATTACAAAATAACGAAATTCGGGCGATTATTAAAGCGTTAGGTGTTGGAATTCAGGAATTTAATGAAATAAATGGGTCTGAAAGCGAGAATGGGGGTGCTGAGGTGCCCGAGGAATCTGAGTACGCTCTTGACCTAAATAAGTTAAGGTACCATAAAACCATCATCATGTGCGATTCTGATATCGATGGAAAACATATAGAAACATTACTACTCACATTTTTTTTCAGATATATGCGACCACTAATAGACGGTGGATATCTATATATGGCTATGCCTCCTCTCTACAAAGTATCTTATAAGAAATCAAAGCATTATGTTTTTACGGATAGTGAAAAAGAAGAAGCACTTAAAGGTATTAAATTAAAATACAAGCTAAAAAATACAGATACTGTAAAAGTTCAGAGGTATAAGGGCTTAGGGGAGATGAACCCTGAAGAGCTTTACGACACAACGATGAATAAGGAGACTCGAAAATTAAAGAAAGTAATGTATGAAGATTATATTGAGAATGATTTAATCTTTACGAAACTGATGGGTAAAGAAGTAAAATCACGCAAAAAATTTATTATTGCCAATTTTGATCAAGCAAATGTTTTAGATGTATGATATTTGATGTGTGTAATTTATCTTTTTATTAAATATTATTAAATATTAAATAGATTTGGTATTAAAAATGACTTCAGAAAATATTATAGAGATTTCATTAAAAGAGGAAATGAAAAGTAGTTATATAGATTACGCCATGTCCGTTGTTATTGGGCGTGCTATTCCCGATGTGAGAGATGGGTTAAAACCCGTGCATCGTAGAATAATTTATGCTATGTCCGATAACAATTATTTTTTCAATCACGCACATGTGAAATCTGCGAGGATTGTGGGCGAGACAATGGGCCGGTATCATCCTCATGGAGATGCTGCGTTGTATAATACATTAGTTCGTATGGCACAAGATTTTTCGTTAAGATATCCATTAATCGATCCACAAGGGAATTTCGGATCGATCGATGGAGACCCTCCTGCTGCTATGCGCTATACTGAAGCACGATTAGCACAAATATCTAATGAACTAGTCGAAGATCTCGAGAATGAAACAGTGGACTTTGTTCCAAATTTTGATGATAGTTTAAAAGAACCTGCCTTTTTACCTGCTAAGCTACCAAATATGCTAATCAACGGAACAAAAGGAATAGCAGTTGGGATGGCTACATCTATGGCTCCTCATAACCTAACGGAAATCTGTCAAGGGATTATTGCAACAGTTGACGATCCTGAGATATCTACTGAGGAACTAATGGAAGTTATAAAGGGACCAGACTTTCCAACAGGAGGAAGCATTATTGATACGAATGGTATTTACAATGCTTATACAACTGGAATGGGCAATATACCTTTAAGAGGAACAATTGACGTCGAAACAAAAGGAAAAAGAAATCGATTAATTATTTCTGAAATTCCTTATTTAGTGAATAAAACTACCCTAATCGAATCGATTGCCAAACTTATAAAAGATGGAGTACTTAAAGATGTTCGAGATTTAAGAGACGAATCTGACAGAAAAGGAATGCGAATTGTTATAGAATTATCTAAAAATGCTCAACCTGTTATACTGAAAAATATCATATTTAAAAGAACTAGGCTTCAAACGACATTTAACATTAGTAATTTAGTATTAATAAACGAAGGAAGACAACCAAAGATTCTTAATTTGAAAGAGTTAATCGAAGAATATATCGAGCACCGCCTTAAAATTATATATAAAAGAACGGAATTTCACCTAAAAAAAGCTAAAGGTAGGCTTCATAAAGTTGAGGGGCTCTTGATCGCTTTAAATAATATAGACGACGTTGTAAAAATTATTAAAAGCGCTAGTGATACCAACGACGCAAAAGTTAAATTGAAAATGAAGTATAAATTAAGTGATATTCAAGTTCAAGCAATATTGAGTATGCCATTATCGAGATTAACAAATTTAGAACAACAAAAACTAGTCGACGAAGAAAAATCTTTGAAAAAAAGTATCACAGAATTAGAAAAGATATTAGAAAGTAAAAAAATTCGTTTAAGTATAATTAAGCAAGAATTAACCGAACTATACAAAAAGTACGGCAATAAAAGAAAAACAAGAATTGAGATTATTGAAGACCTAAAAATTAGAGAACTTAAAAGAAAAGATTTAATTAAAAAAGAGCCAACAATTATAATCTTCACTAAAAACCAATACATAAAAAGGATTTCTGTTGAAGATTACCACGCTCAAAGGCGAGGCGGACGCGGAAAAAAAGGTATGACAGTTCGTGAAGAAGATTTCATAACCGATTTATTTGTTTGTTCCACTCATGATACAATCTTGATTTTTACTTCCAAAGGTAGAGTATATTCCTTAAAATGTTTTGAACTTCCGTTACAAACGCGCACGGCTAGAGGAAAACCCATCATAAATTTAATTGCCCTACAACCGGGGGAAAACATATCAGCGATGATTCCAATTAATAATTTTGACACTAATGAAATGCTCATTATGACCACGAAAAAGGGTATTATAAAGAAGTGTCCTTTAAGATTATTCTCGAAATTTAAGAAAACAGGTGTCCGAGCTCATCGGATAAGACCAGATGACGAACTAATTAGCGTAAAAAGACTTTCAAACGAGCTACAAGATATTTTTATTGCAACAAAACTCGGTTATGCTGTAAGATTTGACGAATCAGAGCTAAGAGAATTAGGAAGGACCTCAATGGGCGTGAAAGGAGCCTCGTTAAGGGAAGGGGACGATGTAATCGATAGTTTGTTAGTAACTGACGATAATATTATTCTAACCCTAACTGAAAAAGGCTACGGACAAAGAACCTTTCTTAAAGAATATCGAAAAACAGGGAGAAATGCTAAAGGAGTAAAAAATATTTCATTAAATCATGAAAAAAATGACAAAGTTATTGCCATAAAAATGGGAAAATTGGTGGATATCTTGATAGGCACAGAACAAGGACAAGTAATCAGACTTCCAGTGGATTCAATTAGAATAACTCATAGAAAAGCAAAAGGAGTTAGAGCCATAAAACTATATAAAGACGACTCTGTTGTTGCAATAGGTAAATGCGCAACATTCATTGACGATAAGCAAAAAAAATGAAAAGATTAACTTTCCATTTTTGTCTATTTTTTAAGATATGGAATAAGGCATATAAAGACTAGATCGTCTTCACTAAGGTTATCTATTCCATGTTTCTCAAATGGAGGGATATACAATACATCTCCGCTCCCAACTACTTCT
>JAUWHC010000114.1 GCA_030606095.1 Promethearchaeota archaeon
TTTTAAGGCGCTCTCATTTAGCTCTTTAATTTGGCTTTCAATTCTATAGCCTTGCAAATTTAAAAAGCTAGATCCAAAAGTACTTGTTTGGCACATATCTGCCCCTGCATCGTAATATGATTTATGTATCTCATAAATTAAGTCTGGCTGTTCGATATTAAGGGTGTCGGGAAGCTTTCCTGGCGTGATTCCATGTTTAAATATCTCTGACCCCATTCCTCCGTCAAATAATATGATTTTAGAATTATCTTTTAACCAATCGTGAAATAACATAGCTTTTTTACCTCAAATAAATTATTTATTATTTTTTTAAAAGGCTTTTAACTAATTTAACAGCTTCTATAGCGCTCCCAGCAAATCCGTCTGCTTTACATTCGTTCACCCACGTGTTAGTAACGGGAGCTCCTCCAAGTATGACCTTAAATTTATCTCGAATATTTCTATTCTCCAATATTTCTATTATCTTTTTTTGCCCGATCATAGTTGTAGTTAATAGAGCAGAAACTCCAATGATATCTGCATTTTTTTCAACAGCCATTTTAATAATTTTTTCTGCTGGAACATCAGCACCTAAATCATAGACGTCAAAACCATTAGCACTCAACATTGTACCAACAATAGTTTTTCCTATTGAATGAATGTCTCCTTCTATTGTTGCAATTACAACTTTTCCGAGTGAAATATTCTCACTTCCAACCTTTAAATGTGGAAGTAGAAGATTCATTGCTTCTTGCATTATTGTACCTCCCAACATCAATTCTGGAAGAAAAAATTCTCCCTCATCCCATAAATCTCCAATCCTCCTTATTCCTTCTCCAAATCCTTTCTCAATAACATCAAGCAATTCTATATCTTCATTAATAGCTTTCTTTGCTAATTGAATCGCTTTTTCTTTATCTAAGTTAACTATAGCTTCAGAAATTTCATCAAATAAGTTCTCTTGCGACATTAAAATCTCTCTTAAAAACTTAGTAGTATATAATATTATTTTTATATTAGTTAATTAATTAAAATTTCGGAAAATACAATCTAATAGGAATAATTACAATTAGGATAAAAAATCTCTGTAAGAAAACCAAAATAATTCTAACTAAACTTAATAAAAAATCATATTACTAATTAAAACCGAAAATAAAAGAATAAATTTGATATAAAAAAACCGAATTATTGAAACGCCAAAATACCTTCCGGAACTTTAGATATTTATAATTCTAAAATGTATGGTAAGAGGATTCGCTCAAAAAACAGATAGAAAATCCTAAAATTAAAAATAAGAAAAAAGAAATTCTTTTTTATGATTCAATTAATTCAGTTTATGTAGGAGGGTTATTAAGAAAAAGTACGACTACTATGATAATCGCTGTAATAATAATTGCTCCTAAACTTATCAAATAAACCTTTATTAATTTTTTAGCTCGTTCGCTAAATTCTGGTGTGATATCTTCTCGTAACCGATCTTTATTGATATTTGTATTAGACGCTAAAAAATCGTTTAGCCTTTTGGCGTATTTAATTGTATTAGGTTCCTCCTTTGGGCCGGTTATATACATTGGATTTCCTGTACGAAAATTCAAACCTAAACACTCCCATTCAACGCTTCCATACTTCCCTCGGCTTCTTAAGCGTTTAAAAACATCAAAACGGTCTATATCTTCTAATTTGAATTTTTTATTCTTAGCCCGCACAGATGACCAATAAACTTCGTAAAATAAGAGATTTTGTTGAGCGTCAATTTTAAATACTACAAAGGCCGTTCTTTGTAGCCATCCTAAGATAAGGGTAATAAAAACTAATATACCCAAAGAAATGTGTGTCCAAAATAAACAAATATCAGTGATCTCAGTCCCCATATAATTTCTATTTTTTACCCAAATAAATGTCATGAAAATCCATAAGGCAGCAAATGCTCCAGAACCGATTAAAAGTCTATACCACCAAGTTTTTATAAAGAATTTGATTCTTGGTAAATTATCTTTTCCTACAGTTACATCGAACTCTTTCGTTAAACTATTATCATCCATCGATATCAGTATTTTTTTATAATTTTTAATTAAAATTTCGCATTATAATTGAAATAAACAAATATGATGTTTTAATTATTAAGAATATATATATTTTACTCGCCCACATTCTTCCCAATTTCATAAATTAAAAGAAAAAATGTATTTGGAGAATTAAGGGAAAAAGTACGCTAAATTATTATTCCATTATTATTAGGATTTTTAATAAATAAAAATATAAATTCTTTCACTATATAAATTTTAAAACTTAATTATCAAATATTTTGATATTGTAAAGGTGTTTTATAACGTCGAGAAGATATTACGCAAAAGGTAAGAAGACTTATGCTAAAGACCAGAGTTTTACACAAGACAATGTTGGGGAAGAGAAAGAACGTTTTCTCATCAGTATTGATTTAATGAGCTTAAAAACTTTGAAGGATTACGATATAATGGGGTGGCGTGGCGAGTTTTATTTCAAAGCGGATGGTCCTAAGCTTTTTAAGGCTAGATTCCCAAATAAGGGAACAATAAAGCTTCAAAGAAATCAAAGCTTTACGTCTAAAGCGGATATGAATGTTTGGAGTCAATTCAAAACAATTAAAGCAGGAAGAGACGCCATAGAAAGGATTAAAATAATATTGAGAGAGCAAGACCATTTAAAGAAGGACTCCACAATCGCAGAAGAAGAATATGAAATAATTCTTCCTTCCAAAACCCGGTATGTTATTTTACAGGACGATAAAGAACAGACTAAAGCAAAACTACGAATTCAAGCTTCAAGAACAAGATATTAAACAAGAAATATTTTTTATTCTATTTTTAATTATTCAAGAACTTTACATTCAGAAGCAATCAAAGATTGAATAAATAACTTTTATTTTTAATTTTAAAATTGTTTTGTTTAGGAAAAAATAAAAGAAATAATATTTAAGTTTAAAAGAGTTGTACAACGCTATTGTTTTTTTTCTTGCGATCTATATATAGCAAATGCTCCAATAACAAACGATATAGCAATCACAATTTGGACAATACCCCAAAGCGTACCTCCGAATAAATCGTCTAAAGCTAAAGATATAACTAAAATCGCTATCTCGAAAACGGCAAGGTAATTTAGAATAGCTAAAAATTTGTTTTCTATTGCTGCTGACTTCGTATTTAGCGAATTCCTCTGCCTATTAAGCGTTTTCCTGACCCTGGCGATTACATCGTCAGTTTGCTTCGAAAACTTAAAACCATCTAATTTTTCTATCATTTCGTTAAACATGCTTGTTTTGAAAGTGCTAGTAAATAATAAGCGACTTATTTTGGAGATAATTATATCTTTATTTAATTCAAGAATTATTCTATTGAGCTCCGTTTCCAGATTTTCTAATCTATCGATTGTCTCCATCAAAGTTAGGCTTTCTTCTTTAGCTCTGGTCTCTGAGATGACTTTATCGAATTTATCTGCTAAAATTAGTATATTTTCCATATGCATGAGGATTAAAAACCTTTGAACATTGCCAACTTCTGGACCAAAGAGTGTATCGATAAGTAGGTTTTTCATAGAATTTGGATCCATAAGACCTGGTCCCGGGATTATTACGTTTCCCGCGTGAGTAATCATCACGAATTCGTCTAAATATGGAGATAAGTTTTTAAGGTTAATTTGATCTCGATACGCAACAGGATCTAGCTCTCTATATTTATCCGTTCTTAAAGTAAGCCCTATTGAATATCGCGCATTTTTACCAATATCTTTTCCAATAAAGCGATAATCAGCTCTGTTAAAATCGGGTTTTGCGTCCCAAATAAGCCAAGTATGGTGCCACGGTTCTAACGAAGATTCTAATTTTGCCCTCTCTGGAAAATCTCCTTTTTTTAATAATGTTATAATATTTTCTCTTATTTCTATGAATTTCTCTGTTATAGGTCTTCCGGTGCTTTCCAGGATCATGTTTGAGGGCTGGGAGATTTCTATAAAATCCTCAATCTTGTGGTAATTCTCGAAAAATAATTCGCAATGGATTACTAAAACTGAGCCGTAATGGATGTGTCCTTCCAATCTAATTTTTCCAACCAAGTTTGGCACTGTAGCGCAAGAAAGTCTATCCGATCCGCCGATCTTAAAGCAAATGGGAGCAAAATTTGCAGATTGACTTGAAATCCACTTTAATGGCTGGCTACCTTTTTTTATTTGCCCCGGAACTTCGATTTTACACCGATAATCATTGTATAGCTTCAGAGAGCCTTCTTTTTCTAAATACTTTCTTACTTCTGGTAGTTCAAAATATAGTCCTAGTTCATAAAATTTCCAAAAAACTAGAGTAACTTTAAAGGTATACTCTTCTTCAGTTGAGATTGTCATATTTATTTTATTAATAAGTTTTATCTAATCTAAATATATTATAAATTTAAAATATTCTTTTATTTGGATGATTATTAAAATCATTTGTTAGACTTTTATGTAGATTATTGTGAGTTTTAAATGGTTAATAATGATGTAAACTTAAAAGATTTGGAAATAATTGTTCAAATTGCAAGTTTGAAAGATTCTTCAGGGATTCACAACGCACTTAAGCAAAACTTAATTGAAATACGCGATTTTGACGAGATTACGGATGAACAAAGAAAAGAATTAGAAGATCGAGGCTTCTTGAGAAAAGAAGTTGACGAAGATTTTTACATTCAACTCATTCAAGATGTTAACAAGAAGGTTTACGTTGCGAAAAATAAACGCGGAGATGTCATTGGTTTCGCAAGCATATATAATAACGAGAATAACATAAAAACGCTCAGGAAAACTTTGCAAAATCTCCATATTAAAGACAAAGAAATTTTAGAATTGCTCGTTAACGAAAAAAGAAAATTCGCTTATTTGGACCAAATTAGCATCGTACCAGAATTCAAACGTAAAGGCGTTGGGACTGCTATTCTTGAGAAAGCGTTGGTTGAAATAAACATTCCTTTAGTTGCGTTCATAGTAAAACTACCATTAATGAATAAAGCGTCCGCTCTATGGCACGAGCATATTGGTTTTGAAC
Source organism: Promethearchaeota archaeon (assembly GCA_030606095.1). Taxonomy (GTDB): domain Archaea; phylum Asgardarchaeota; class Lokiarchaeia; order Sigyniarchaeales; family SOKP01; genus SOKP01. Next base: position 5,027 of record JAUWHC010000114.1, read on the forward strand.
TTGTAGGTACTGGAGATGGTGATTATAAAGGTCAAAAGTTTGAATGGTTGATATATATTAAATAGGTTAACAAAAATTAGCTCAAATAAAATTTAAAACGAAAAAATTAGAATTTTGAGAATTCTAAACAATTTATCCAACTTAAAACTTTTTTTCTCTATTATTTTATAAAAATTGGACGGGCTATTCTTTCTTGTTTATACCTTTAGTTTACTCGTCCTGATTTTCTGTGTTAAACTCGTGATTTAAACTTTCGGCAAGTTTAAACCCTACTTCAAAGAAGTTCTTCATCGATTTATAAAAGATATCTCCTATAACATCGCCTAATTCCGCATTTGATTCAGACGAGGTCTCAATTTCTCCAGGGATATTTAATTCTCTTATAAGATCCTCTTTTCTGTGCTCTAATTCTTCGCTTAAACTGCTTAAATTTATTTGAAAATTGTTCAATTCTACACTTTGGCTTTTTTCCATAATAAAACCTCATTTTTATGTTTATTTTTATTCAATATCGGGTTGTGGTTTAAGGGAATCAATAATTCTTATTATATCCTCAGCGAGTTCGTATCTCTCATCTCGATATTTAGCTCGAGATAATCGATTTTCTACCTTAAGCGGGGCCCCGATTTTTACTCTTAACCCCTGTGTTTTAAACATACCTAAAATTTTCGCGTTTTCCGTGTATATTGCTATGGGGATTATAGGAGCCTTTCCAGCAACCGCAAATTTAATAATTCCTGCCATTGCTTTCACTTGAATTTCTGGTGTAAGTTTTGATTCTGGCGTCATGGCTACAAGATCCCCAACTTCGTTAAGATAGTGGAACACTTTATCTATAGGCACGGTATCGTCCTTATCAAGGGTACTGCGAAACATGCCTAACGACTTAAGAACGGGACCGTACATTTGATTCTTCATTAGTTTATGATGAACCATAAAATGAATTCTTCGTCCAGTAACTTGACTTATAATCGCCATGTCTCTTAGCGCGTTGTCGCTTATCGTAGTCAAAATCGCTTTTCCTATAATAGGTATGTTTTCCTTTCCCTCGATCTGTAAGTCTGCGAATGCCGCTAAACCAAGGTTTCCTAAACCTTTGGTAGCTGCGTAAAAGATATCTTCCATAAGATCCTTATTAAACATCTTATCTTTTCCTTTCGTTTGTTTCTCCTCTGAAGATGTTTCAACCATCTTTATTCCCTCGTTTATAGTTTGTCTATGAAATTAGTAACTTCCTCCATCCGTCTCTCGTAATATTCCTTTAACTCTTTTTCGGAAACAAATGAAGGGATTACTTTTTCTAAATAAATATCAAATATTGTCGATAATTTTGTTTTATGTTGCAAGGACTCGAGAAAACCCTCGCCCAAGTCCTTTAATTGCTTAAAAAATTCTGTCATTTTGCTTCTCTTTTATTAAAAATTGGACAATATTTTAATAACTTTAGTAGATATGTTTCTTCTTATTTTAATCAAATATTCGTTTATTAAATATAAAGTATATCATACTTTTCAAACTATTATGATATCAAAAGATTAGAATAGAACATAAAATTCGAGATTAATCTACTTGGTCCCATTTACCACAACGAGAGCCCCAGCGCGCTATGATTTTATTTCCCTCTTGGGGCATCTTTACTTGGATTATTTCGCAATTATTGGGACAGTCTCCGCAGTTAAACGCTGAGGTCGTGAACTTAATTTCTGCTACTTCGAGCCCTCGAAATATAGTTTGATGTTCGTGCTCTAAATAGAAATCTCTTACTAAAATTGCCATTCCTAAAGCCCCCATTAGGACGTTATATTTAGGAACAATTACTTTGCAACCTAAATGTCTTTCAAATGCTTCAATGATTCCTTTGTTGTAAGAAACACCACCTTGGAACACAATGGGTTCTTCTAAGGTTTTGCCCTTGCCTACATTGTTCATATAGTTGCGAACAAGTGAATCGCATAAACCAGCAATTATATCTTCTTTAGAATAACCAGCATTTTGTTTATGAATCATATCGGATTCTGCAAATACAGTACATCTTCCAGCTATACTCACAGGGTTGTTCGATTTTATAGCGTAAGCGCCAAACTCTTCTATTGGAATCCCAAGTCTTGCTGCTTGATGATCGAGAAAGGAACCAGTTCCTGCAGCACACACAGAATTCATCGCAAAATCTACAATTATTCCGTCCCGTAGAAGAATTATTTTCGAATCTTGACCACCAATTTCTAAAATCGTTCTTACATCGGGATAGATGGTCTGTGCAGCAACAGCGTGGGCTATTATCTCAGTTTTAGCGAGATCGGCACCAACGATTGCTTTTGTTAAATACCGTGCCGAACCTGTGGTACCACAACAACGTATCTCGTATTCGTGTAAATTTTCGCTTTGTTCTATGTTATTGCGTAACTCTCCCATTCCTGCCTTGGCTGAGTCGATGGGAGAACCTCTATTTCGTAAAAATAC
>JAUWHC010000242.1 GCA_030606095.1 Promethearchaeota archaeon
CCATTAATTGCTTGAGCATCCCCAATTCGGAATTATCTTCTATTCTTCCCGTAAGAGATAAGGGTATTGTATATTTCTTTTCAATGGCTACAAGTTTTACAAAAGCAGCTTTGGGAGCTGAAGGAATAGGAAAAGATGTGACTATGATTATAGGTAATGGTTATACCAAGAATCATGCTCAAATTACCTTAGATTTAGTACGAGAATCTGAAACTCTTAGAAGAATTTTCGAGGAAAAATACACTTAAAAAATAGATGAACATCATGAATAGTATATATACAAATTTATAATAATTATTTATACTATTATTTAAGTAGAATGGTATCAGAAGATTATAAAAATTGGCTAAAAGAGGCGAATTATGATCTTGAAACTTCCCAAATTCTAAAGAACCAAAAAAGATATAATTCCTGTGCTTTTTATGCTCAACAAGCTACCGAAAAAATTTTAAAAAGCGCCTTGTTATTTAAAAATGAATCACCATGGGGGCATTCAACCAGAGAGTTAGTGATTAGATTAGATGAATTGACCAAATTAGATTTTTCTTCACTAAGGCATAACGCTGTTGAATTGGATTTACATTACATTCCCTCAAGATATCCAAATGCCCATCCAAATTCAGCACCCCATGAAGTTTATGACGAGATTATTGCTCAAAAGGCGATAGAAAACGCAAATATAATATTCAAGAAAATCTTACCTCTTTTTGATAAAAAAAATAAAACTAAAGAAGATTTAAATGAAAAAAATAATACAAGATGAATTGAATTCATTTTTAAGTAGTGTTAAGGAACGAATTGCTTTAGAATGTGTCATTTTATTTGGATCTCAAGCAAGAGGAGATTTCACGCAGTATAGTGATATTGATTTGATAATAATTGCTGATTTTAAAGAAGATTTTTTTAATAGAATTTTAAGTTTGTTAAAATTGAATGAAAGTAAGTACAATTTTGAAATTTTTTGTTATACAGCTAATGAATTCGATACTATGTTTGAAAAAGGTAATGCATTAATACTAGATTCCATTAATGAAGGAATTCCCTTACAAGGCAAATCTTTTTTTAATTTTTACAAAGAAAAACTAAATCAACTATTTAAAAGTGGTTTAAAAAGATCAAATTGTACTTGGATTCTAGTCTAGGAAGGTTTATTTTAATCCTTTTCACAATACCAACTGAGAGAGCTTAGGATTGTATCGTCAAAAGGACGCATTAAAGGATTACTTTATTTGTCGCAATTATTGCTTAAGACAAATTAATTAAATTTTCAAAGAAAAATAGACATAGGAAAAAGGAAAGATATAATTAAATTTTAAGATTTTCAAATTCTTTGGAGAAATTGGTAAGATGCTCATTAATTGTAGGATCTTCTAGATTAAGTTATAGAGGTTATCAGGATTATCAAAATTAGTTTATAATTGATCAGGAAGAACTTGTTCTCGCCAATCTTTTATAGAAATTAATATTTCATTTCCGTCTTCATCATAACATATAATCATCTCATCTTCTTCGTTAAGATTTTCGCTATTATTATCGTTCATTTCAGTTCATACCTCGATTTTAATAAATAAACATTTCAAAACATACAAATTTGGGAGTAATAGTATTAAGAGTAATAGGGATTTTCTCCCATAGACACCTAAACCTTAACAAATAAGAAACCTTAAATTAAAATAGTTATCATAATTTGTAATCATTATGAGAGTAAATAGACGAAAAGAGTTATTTAACGAAGTAGGCGACGAGGATTGGAATAATTGGCGCTGGCAATTTAAGAATAGAATAAACACTTTAGAAGACCTTAAACAATACATTCCTCTGACTAAAGAGGAAGACGATCCAAAAATCTTAGAAGAGTTGAGAATGGCAATCACACCTTATTACTTGTCGTTAATTGACCCTCACGATCCATACGATCCTATAAGAAAACAGGCTATCCCTACTATCCACGAATTATACAGATCGTCAAGTGATCTTGTAGATCCTCTTCACGAAGATGTTGATTCACCCGTTCCAGGTCTAACTCATAGATATCCTGATCGAGTTTTATTTTTAGTTACTGAAAATTGTTCGATGTATTGCAGACACTGTACACGCAAGCGATTTGCCGGTCATCACGATAAAGCACCTCCCCAACCACAAATCGATAAGTGTATCGAATATATACAAGAAACTCCAACTATAAGAGATGTCCTCTTATCTGGAGGCGATGCCTTATTAATTTCTGATAAAAAATTAGAAGATATCCTGGCTAGACTAAAGGAAATACCTCATGTGGAAATTATTAGAATAGGTTCTCGAACGCCCGTAGTTATGCCTCAAAGAATCACTCCGGAGCTATGTGAAATGCTTAAAAAGTACCATCCAATTTGGTTCAATACCCACTTTAATCATTCTAATGAAATAACAAAAGATTCTAAAAAAGCTTGCGAAATGCTAGCAGATGCGGGAATCCCACTTGGTAATCAATCAGTATTACTGAGAGGAGTTAACGATTGTATTCACGTCATGAAAAAATTAGTTCAAGACTTGGTAAAAATTAGAGTAAGACCTTACTATATTTATCAATGCGATCTCTCTGTTGGTCTTGAGCATTTTAGAACCCGCGTTGCTCAAGGTATTGAAATTATTGAAGGATTAAGGGGGCACACATCTGGTCTATGTGTTCCTACATTCGTAGTAGATGCTCCAGGGGGCGGAGGAAAGATACCTGTTATGCCTGATTATACAATTTCTCAGGGAAATAAACGGGTTGTGTTAAGAAATTTTGAGGGTGTTATTACAACATACGAAGAACCAGATGACTATATTCCAGGCTGTCATTGCGAAGAAATTGAGAAGCAAATTGGTGTATCGGCATTATTAAGCGGCCAAAAAATGACAATTGAACCTGAAGATTTGGAAAGGAATGTGAGGAAAAGGAAATTGAGCAAATAAAATTTTATGGAAAGTCTAAAATAATTTTTTTTGGTTTTTCAACAAGGTAATTTTTTCTTGAATGCTTTGGAATTGATTGGATTCACATCTTCTAGCCATATCTTTCCATATTACCCTAAATTGATAAAAATATTCTGATATTTCAAGTGGATCTCCAAATAATACGTGATATATTTCTGCGATTTCAATTTTTAAATAAAGTGGTAAAAGCTCAAAAATTTTAACATCATAATTATGAGGAATTTTCTCTAACAAGGACAACCAAATTTTAAAATTAGCTTTTTTATCTTTAATTTTTGTAATTACAGCAACATCTAAATCGGATCGACCTAGGATAAAATTTTCAGAAATGAAACTGCCGTAGAGAATCGTCCAATGACCTTTACAAATTTCTAAATCTTTTTTAATCTTAATTAGAGAATTCGATTTTCTCATTTATTATCACTTCGACTTTTTTTTGCGAAAGTTATTAACGTATTTACTACTTCGTTTTTATTTTGGAGTACTAAATCCTCTTCTATCTTGTTGTACTTGTGTACAAGAACATTTCTCAAACCAATCCATTGATGCAGTCTTTTTATGAGATTTGGTGAAAATATAGAAAGTTCATCCAACGCATCCAAATTAGAATAATCGTCTTTAACGGTTATACCTAAATCTTTGCACAGCATCGCAACAACATCCATTGTAGCATCAATTGATATCTAAAGACGATAAAAAAGAGCATCTAGAAAAAAATAATTTTCATCAATTTTTTCTGGTAAATTAGTAATCTTATCTATAATAAACTCTAATTTTCTTTTATATTGATTCTTGCGATTCATTATGTTAATTTTTACTTTTCACTCTATTAATTTTTTCTATTTTCATCATAAGGGATTATTTTTAATTCTTCATCTTTCTTAAATTCCGCTAACTATTTATAAATTTAGACGCTCTCAATTTTTATTGGGATAAATATCTACAGATATCCAATAGCTTTAATCAACAAAATTCAATAAGAGTAATTGTTGTAACTATTCCAATTTTAACCATTTTAGACTCTGGAAGAGGAATCAAATAATATTGATGGATTTATAGAAAATATTCCTGTTCAGATAAAACCCATTACATACAAACAAAAACAGGCTTTATCTGAGGAAATGAATATTGAAATCCTTTATTATGATAAAAAAAAGGATAGGATTAATTTCGAAAATCCAGATAAATTCTATAGAATTAAAAAGCAAACAACTTTATTTTAAAATTTATGAAATCCATTAGTTCAACCCAGATTTCTTTATTCTTATTTTATATTCATTCAAGTTATCCGATGTTGGTTGATCTTCAATTTCTTTGTATTTCAATACAAATTCTTGATTAATATCTTTAATAGAGCTTAATTTATTAATTTTCAAAACTTTCTCTTGACTTGTAACCACTGAAACATTAAAATTTTCATTTGTATATTTTGTAGGTCCCTTTTCTTTTATTCTCTCAGTAATAAACGAAATATGAGAATTAATTCTATTTTCAATATATTCATTTCCGAAAGATATAACTTTAAGAAACCGTTCTTTAATAATCTCTCTGAAATTCTCATCAATTTCGTATCCAATGCTATTTCTTTCTGAAACCATAGCAGCCAATGAACTCGTTCCAGTTCCAAGAAATGGGTCAAGAATTGTGTCGTTCCTTACTGAAAACATGTTTATTAATCTATACGCTAGCTCGAACGGATAAGCTGCACTTCTTTTACGTATTTCTTTATTGTTTAGTCCTTGTGAAATTCCTTTAAAATCCCATACATCTGAAAACCATACATTTCTTTCTTCCCAAAAATAAGTGCTCTCTCTTCTATTTTCCTTTAGAGTTTCTGTTTTAAATTCTCTTTTTTCACCTTTACGGAATATCAAGATATATTCATGTTCTAGTGTAACATATGCTCCAGGGGGTAACATTCCTGACCCCATAAATTTATTTGGCGCATTTGTTTGTTTCCTCCATAATATCTCAGTCAGATTTTGGAAACCAAGTTTTTGAAATGCATTGATGATTCTTGAATGAGAGGGAAAAAGTTGGAAGTTCTTATTAATTGTACGTGTAGCATCT
>JAUWHC010000223.1 GCA_030606095.1 Promethearchaeota archaeon
TTCAACTGCAAGGATATTATTTTCTTTTTTTAAAAACTTCGTAATATTAAATTCTGCAGGTGTCATACTTCCTTGGCTGTAACCAACTTTATTTCCATTAATCCATATGTAGAAAGCAGATTTAACGCCTCCAAAATGAATAAAAATCTCTCGTCCTTTCCAATTGGACGGAGTCTTAAAGATTCTTAGATAAGAACCTACAGGATTGTAATTATGATCAATACTTGGAATGTCTTTAGTGTTAACACTATATGGGTAATTAACATTAGTATATATAGGTATTCCATACCCTCGCATCTGCCAATTACTTGGAATATCGATTTCTTTCCAATTACTCGAATCAAAATCTACTTTATAGAAATCTTTTTGTCGATCTGATGGTATTTTCACCCAGTTAAATTTCCAAATTCCATTGAGAGATTGGGAATAAGTTGAATCCTTACTATTTCTCAATATTAACTTTTTACTTCCAAATGGTATTAAAGTTGCATGAGCAAGTTCTTTATTTATATTAAATATTCTAGAGTTTTCCCAATCAAACTTATGCTCCGATTCTTCCCTCAAAATTTAGAATCACTATAGGTTTTTTAGTTATAAATTATTATTTACGATTTACATCTAATTTATAGAATGATATTTAATCAAGAATTAATAATTATTCTTAAAATAATTCAATTAATTACTATGAAATTGTAATACATCTAAGATTGAGAAAAATGGCTAAGGTTGTTATTAACACAGATTTTAAACAAAAGAAAAATAGAATTAGTAGAAATATCTATGGTCATTTTGCCGAACATTTAGGCCGTTGCATTTATGAAGGTTTTTGGGTCGGTAAAGATTCTTCCATACCGAACACGAGAGGAATTCGTAAAGATGTTGTGAAAGCCTTACGAAAAATTAATATTCCGAATTTACGATGGCCTGGAGGGTGTTTTGCCGATGAATATCATTGGAAGGACGGTATTGGTCAGACAAAAACTAGACCAAAAATGGTTAATACACATTGGGGTGGTGTTATCGAAAATAATCATTTTGGTACTCACGAGTTCTTCGATTTATGCCACCAATTAGGATGCGAACCCTACATTTGTGGTAATGTGGGAAGTGGTACTGTGCAAGAAATGTCACAATGGATTGAATACATTACTTTTGATGGAGATAGTCCTATGGTAAACCTTCGCAGAAACAATGGACAGGATGCTCCATGGAAAATTAAATATTGGGGCATTGGAAACGAAAATTGGGGTTGTGGTGGGAATATGACTGCAGAATATTATTCTGACTTATTTTTACAATACTCTACATATTGTCGCGACTTTTCGGGGAATAAATTGTATAAAATAGCTTGCGGCCCAGCTGGAGAGTTCCCGATAAATCAGGTGTTACATTGGGTTGATGTGCTAATGAAAAAAGTTAAGACCACTTTAACAAATGTGATTCAAGGAATGTCGCTACATTATTATACGAGAGCGGGTATGAGTGCGTTAGCAACTAAAATTAACGAGAAAAGCTGGTTATTAACGATGAAAAAGGCATTATACATTAACGATCTCATTTTAAAAATCGGCGAAGTTATGAATAAATACGATCCTTCCAAACGCATTAAATTAATTGTTGACGAGTGGGGTACTTGGTGGCGCGTTGAAAAAGGAACTAACCCTGGTTTTCTTTATCAGCAAAATACGATGAGAGATGCGATAGTAGCATCTTTACATTTAGATATTTTTAATAATCATTGTGACCGTGTGTATATGGCTAATATCGCTCAAATAGTTAATGTGTTACAGGCAATGATCTTAACACAAGACGAAAAAATCGTATTAACGCCCACCTATCATGTGTTTGATATGTATAAAATTCATCAAGACGCTATGTTATTACCCATTAAAATTGAATCTGAAATATACGGAAATAACTTGGCAGCTATTCATGGTTCGGCTTCAATTAATGACGATAACGAAATCCATATTTCACTATGTAATATTAATCCTAACAAACATATAGAAACTTCTATTAAGCTTTTGCTTTTAGATTTAAAAGATAGAACTCTCTCTGCTCGAATTCTTAAAGCCGATCAAATGAACGCTCATAACACTTTTGAATCGCCTCACGACTTAAAGCCTGAAAATTTCAATTCATCAGATTTTATCATTCTAAGAGACGAGATAAAATTCAAGATGCCTAAAATGGCGATAATCGTTATAAAAGTTTCTTTAAAATAAATAAAGGTGAATTGTATTACAAGCGATTTCACTCAAGATGTTATCAAAATAATTAAGAATATACCTAGCGGGAAGGTCCTAACTTATGGAAGAATTGCTAAATTATCGGGTAACCCGCAAGCTGCAAGACAAGTTTCATGGCTATTACACTCTTCAACAAAAAAATACAACTTACCATGGCATCGAGTCATAAATTCTCAAGGAAAAATATCCATGAAATCTATTGATGATCGAGAGTATCAAAAACATTTGTTAGAAAAAGAAGGTATTGTGTTTAGAGATAACTACAAAATTGATCTAAAAAAATTCCTCTGGGAAATTGATTCTATTGAGCATCTATAATCTAAAAAAAAAATTAAAGAATCTCTATATACCCTTCATCTCCATTAACTTTTACAATAGTATTGTTTTCTATTTTTTCTAATTCTGAGAAGTCTATTTGATCAATAATAGGAAATTTTAAATCAAAAAAAATCTCAGCAGCTACAGCACCAGAACTCATTAAAGGTTCCCCCTTTTCACATACTATGGCTTTAGGTCCCATTTTGCGTACAATTGTCTCAAGCAAGACAAAACCTAATGTTGTTGTTCCTATGGGATAAGGAAAAATTAAAATTTTATCTTTTACATCCTTTTTATAAAGTTCATGCGTTCTGTCTGCGACTTTACATTTTTTACTATTTTGAACAAGTGCAAATGTAAAAGCTGCAGAAATACTAAAAGGTTGTTTGGTTATTATTGCTTCTCCTTCAACAATACCATTACTTAAACTTCGACCTTTTAAAATTTTAGTCAGTATTAATCCCCTCAGTTGCGATTTTAATACATTCATCTAAATCTCTGTAGGAAGCAGAACTATAAAAACAAGTTTTAGCAGAATTTGTTGTAAGTGGTCTTGGCAAGGGAGTTAAAAGAGGGCATAAAGAAGTTATTTTTACTCCCGAAGAAATTAAAATATCGTTAAAATCAGATTTTTTCATCAATTCTTTCACTTCATTATTAGTACATATCCAAAAGTTAATATTTTGAAGAATTTTTTTTCCTTTAAGCTTCTCTAAAACATTAATTACCTCTTCTTCACTTAACTGAGGACAACCAATGCTAATATTTTGAGGTGATTTAGTCCATTCTGTACTGTATTTTTCTCTAACTTCTTTGAGATCCTTCATATTTATTTCAATTATCTCTTCTGGTTTATCATACTGAAAAACCTCATTAAGATCCTTTGCTTCAGGTGTTATATTGAGAACATGGATCAAGGCTACTGCGCCTGTAGATGCTGAAGCAGCACCAAGATTTTTTAAATTATCAGTTGAGATATTTCTTAATCCATCTATCACGGGTATTTTACTTCCCGCAATTTCTCCAATCTTTAAACCTATTGAAGTCAAATTAAATACATTGGTAAGATTTATATCAGCTGATATTTTAAATAGTATTTGACCTTTTCTATTTTCCGTTATATGTAATCCATGGTAAGCAGTTTTTCCTGTAATCGCACATGCTAAATCTACTAGACCTCCTTCTCGATTTGAGCGAGCACCTAAAACTGAATTTAAATATATAACTGCTGATGATTCAGACCAGGCACAATGCTCACCTAACTTTGGTTTATTATCTAAAAAATAAGGAGTACATGTAAATCCATATACACCGATTTGTTTTAAATCCTTCATCATTTGATCATGTAATGTAAACATCGGATAGACGACTTTCAAATCGTCTGCATAATCCATATCTATAATTGGATCCGCAGTTGTCCTTACTTTTACTTTTAAATTGTCTTCTGCCATTTGATGTAAAACTTTAGCAGAAGCATTAACAAAATTTAAGCCAAAATTTAGGACAGTATGAGCTGAACTTATTTCAATAAGTTTTTCCGCACCAAAAGTGTCTCCTAATTTTATGATTAATTTTAATAATTTTGAAAGCAACTCTCCCTTTTCTCCATCGAGGATACGCTCTTCTTCTTTTGTTAAATAAATTTTAGTTCACCATGACGAATAAGTTTTAATGAATGATTAGTAAGTAATCCTTGTTAAAAAATATTAACTTCTGCCTTTTAAAAATATTAGCCAATTAATTCATATTTTCTCATTCATTCATAATATTAAAATAGAACTAGTTTGAAACAAATGGCTTTCAAGAGAAGTATTGATAATAATTATGACATTGGTTCGTATAAATTTGAGACCAAACTTTTTTTTCCAGAAGATTTTTTTTATAAGATAATTGAAGTAAGACTCAGCAAAGTAAACGAAATTCTTGAAAAGGAATATAAAAATCGCGTTAAAAGAAAGTATCCTTGGAATAAAGAACTCATTATAATTGCTGCAGATCATCCCGCAAGGGGCGTAACTAAGATTGGTCCGAATAATATAGCAATGGGTGATCGTCACATATATTTGGGACGAATACTTCGCGTTCTTACTCTTGATCAAGTAGATGGTATCATGACGACTCCTGACATAATGGACGATTTGTTTATATTGAACTATCTTTTCAAACAATTAGAAGGGAAGAGCTTCCTCGATAACAAAATACTTATAGGAAGTACAAATCGAGGAGGTCTTTTAGGCTCCCCTTACGAGATGTACGATCCTGTAACTGCTTATACTATTGATGATATTAGGAAATTAAAATTGGACGGCGCAAAAATGATGGTTAGGTTAGATTTCGAGACGAAAATGGCGAAATATAGCCAAAGGACTTTGGTGTTATGTTCAAAAATGATTAGAAAATGTAATGAATCCAATATACCCTCGTTTATAGAAGCCCTCCCTGTAACACGCGATCAAGACGGTAATTATACAGTTAACAAGAATGCAGAAGCACTGATTAAAACGATTGGAATTGCAACCGCATTAGGAGGGAGTTCGATAAACACTTGGTTAAAAGTGCCATATGTCGATAAGTTTGAATCTGTCGCTAAAAGCACAACCAACCCAATTTTAATTCTAGGTGGTGAGAGTACCGGTAATCCCATAGATCTTCTTAAAATCCTTAAAATGGGAATAACCGCGGGGAAAAATGTCTGTGGTTGTATGGTAGGGAGATGTATTCTTTATCCTGGATATGATGACCCCTTAGCCGTAGGTTTAGCTGCATCAAGTATTATTCACAACAAAAAATCAATAGAAAAAGCTATT